>JBIKMQ010000565.1:0-2573 GCA_044359215.1 Candidatus Chromulinivoraceae bacterium | reverse complement strand
GCGCAGATCCGCCCGACCTCGCGCATGGGCTGGATGGTGCCGATGTCGTGGTTCACGTGGTGCACCGACACGAGGACCGTCTGGGGCGTGATGGCCGCCTCGAGTTCATCGAGGCGGAGGCGACCCTGCGGATCAACCCCGACCCGCGTGCAGGTCCACCCCTGCTTTTCCAGGAATTCCACCGAATTCATCACGCTCGGGTGCTCCGTGGCGGAAATCACCAGGTGCTTTCCCTTGCGCTCATTCGCATAGGCGGCCCCCTTGATCGCGAGGTTGGCCGATTCGGTGCCGTCGGAGGTGAAGAAGATCTCCTCGTCGCTGTCCGCGCCGATCAGGGCCGCCATCTGCTGGCGGGCCCGCTTGAGGGCGTCCCGCACCCGCAGGCCATGCTGGTGGAGGGAAGATGCGTTGCCGAAGTACTCGGTGAAGTACGGCCGCATGGCATCGAAGACCTCCGGGAGGACCGGGGTCGCAGACTGGTGATCGAGGAAGACGTGGCGCATGGACGGGACAAACGGCGGAGGATGGCGGGGGTGAAAACGAGGTCGCAGGACGGACCCGCGGGTCGCCGAGCATTCCCCCCAAGGGCAACCCGGGCGATCAACGAAAAGCCCGCAGTCCTCGGATCTGACGCCTCCGACTGCGGGCCGATACGATGGCCTTGGTTCAGGCGGGAACCGGCGCGCTCGTCGCCGATTGGGCGGCCGCGGCCGGGTGGCGCTTGACGTAGTCCTCGAGGGCCGCCTTGAGGGCCTCCTCGGCGAGGACCGAGCAGTGGATCTTGACCGGCGGGAGCCCCCCGAGGGCATCGACCACCTCCTGGTTCGAGAAGGCCATGGCCTCGTCGATGGTCCGACCCTTGATGAGCTCGGTGGCCATGCTCGAGCTGGCGATGGCCGAGCCGCAGCCGAAGGTCTTGAAGCGCGCGTCCTCGATGCGCCCGTCCTTGATCTTCAGGGAGATCTTCATGATGTCGCCGCAGGCGGCGGCACCGACCTCGCCCACCCCGTCGGCATCCTTCAGGTCACCCATGTTCCGGGGATTCATGAAGTGCTCCATCACGGTCGAGTTGTACAATGTGTAGGTTTCGCTCATAGGCTGGGATTCAGTTGGAATTGCGGGCCGAATTGGAATTTCGGGCCAAATTGTGGGACTGGGCCAAGATCGTCGCCGACGATCCCGGTCCCGAAGGATCGCCCGGGGCCGCCAGCGGGATCCGGGACCCGGAGAATTGCCGGACGTGCTGGGCCTGCTGAGCCTGCTGAATGAGGCCATTGGGCAGGTGGCGGCCCGCCAGGGTGGCGAGACTGGTGCCGGCGAAGACCTCCTTCATGCGCTCCTGCGCCTCGGCCAACAGCCCGCACAAGGCACATCCGCGGCTGTGCTCGCAGCCCGAATCCACCTCCAGGCACTTCTGCAACGCGATGGGGCCCTCGATGGACTCAAGCACCTCCAGCACCGAGATCTCGGAGGCCGGCTTCGCCAGGAAGAACCCACCGCCGGATCCCCGGGAGGAGCCGATGAGGCCCGACTTGCAGAGGCTCTGGAAGATCTTGCCGAGAAAGCTCTTCGGGACGGCCTCCTCCTCGCAGAGGACATCGATCATCACCACCTCGCCCAAGGGTCGACGGGAGAGGGCGATGAGCCCCAGAACCCCGTATTCTGCCGCCTTGGTGATTTGCATCCGGTGGAACCAGACCATTTCAGTCTGGAATAGACCGAAACTATCCATGAGCCGGCTTCTGTCAAACCGTTTTCGGATCAAATCCGTCCGATTCAAACCTTCCAGAGGGGACAGGCTCGCCGGAAGCCGTTGGGGACAGGCTTGAATGTGCTCTTGCGGGGTGAGCGCTTCGATTCCAACATCCGCCCGTTGATGGACACTCAATTAAACCAGTACCTGCCCGTCCTGATGCTGCTTTTCGTGGCGGCAAACTTCGCGGGCGTGACATTGGCCATCTCGGTGCTGCTCGGGAAGACCGGCCGCCGAACCCGGACCAAGGACATTCCCTACGAATGCGGCATGCTGCCCCAGGGCGAGGGCAATGCTCGGTTGAGCGTCAAATTCTACCTCGTGGCCCTGCTCTTCGTCCTGTTCGACATCGAGGTGGTGTTCATGTACCCGTGGGCGGTCACCTTCAAGGAACTGGCCCGCACCGACCTGGTTCTCGGCCTCGGTGGCATGCTCTCGTTCCTCGGCGTGGTCTTCATCGGCTACCTCTACGCCCTGAAGAAACGTGCCTTCGACTGGAAGAGCTGATCCCCGCATCCGGGATCAACTGTTCCAGAGACCCTGCGGAATCCGGCGAGGAAGCCCCGGAAAACGCCGATTCCTTCCACCTTTCCAAAAAAGATTTTGCCCCTCACCTCCGCCATTGGTTCACTTTCCTGACTTGGACCCAAACAAGGACCAGCATTCCCGTCGAATGAACTCGTACCCGTCCGTACCGAACTCGCTCTACCGGCCCGACTTCGAGCACGACGCCTGCGGCGTCGGGTTCGTCGCCAACATCAAGGGCACCCAGACCCACTCGGTGGTGCAACAAGGGCTCCAGATCCTCCGGAACCTGGAC
>JBIKMQ010000563.1:0-2582 GCA_044359215.1 Candidatus Chromulinivoraceae bacterium | reverse complement strand
GCGGCACTGATCGCGGCGACGACGCTCTGGGCCTGGGAGCGCTGGCTCGGCCGGACCGGGCTGGCCGTTCGCCTCGGGGCCACTTTCGTGCCCATGGGACTGGCTGCCGCCGGGTACTTTGCCGTCGCGACCTTCCTCGGACTGCGCGAGGCGTCGGACGTGCTGGCCGTCGTCACCCGCCGATTCCGGAAATCTGCGGCGGCCAAGGCCGACCCGGCGCAAACTTCCGGTTGATCCACCCGGGCGGCGGGGGGTAGCGTTTTTGGCAGACCCACCGGTGAATCGCCCACCCGCACTCGTCCTGATCCGTGGCCGTGAATGCCCGGCCGGGCGGAGGCGTCGGGCTTCCCGGAACGTTTCCATCCCATGAGCCAAATCATTCCCTCCGCCAGCGCCTCGGTCCTCACCCGGCGCGGCTTCCTCTCCACCTCCGGCACCGCCCTCGGCGGTGCGATGATCGGCGGCCTCGCCATCGAGCGCATGGCCTTCGCGGCCGCGAGCTCCGAGATCAAGATCGCGCTGATCGGCTGCGGCGGTCGCGGTTCCGGCGCGGCCAACCAGGCCCTCAACGTGCCGGGCGTGAAGCTCGTGGCCGTGGCCGATGCGTTCCAGGACCGCCTCAACGGCGCGCTGAACAACCTCAAGTCCTCGCAAGGCGCCAAGGTGGACGTGCCGGCGGACCGTCAGTTCGTCGGCCTCGACGGCTACAAGAAAGCCATCGCGCTGGCCGACGTGGTCATCCTGGCCACGCCCCCGGGCTTCCGCCCGCAGCACTTTGAGGAGGCCGTCCGGCAGGGCAAGCACGTGTTCATGGAGAAGCCTGTGGCCGTCGACGGCCCCGGCGTCCGCCGGGTGCTGGCCGCCGCCGAGGAGGCCAAGAAGAAGAACCTCAAGGTCGGCGTGGGCCTGCAGCGCCATCACCAGCCGGGCTACCTGGAGACGATCAAGCGCCTCCACGACGGCGCCCTCGGCGACATCTACCTCGTGCGCGCCTACTGGAACGACGGCGGCGTCTGGGTCAATCCCCGCAAGGACGGCCAGACCGAACTCGAGTACCAGCTGCGCAACTGGTACTACTTCAACTGGCTCTGCGGCGACCACATCACCGAGCAGCACATCCACAACCTCGACGTGGCCAACTGGGTCAAGAACGCCTATCCGGTCAAGGCCCACGGCATGGGCGGCCGCCAGGTGCGCATCCAGAAGGAATACGGCGAGATCTTCGACCATCACGCCGTCGAGTACACCTACGCCGACGGCACGACGCTCCTGAGCCAGTGCCGCCACATCCGCGGCGCCGACAGCAACGTCTCCGAGCAATGCGTCGGCTCCAAGGGCTTCTGCAACATCAGCGGCCACTCGATCGCCCCCTCGGGAGGCGGCAGCGCCTGGCGCCACCGATCCGAGAAGCAGGTCGATCCGTACCAGCAGGAGCACGACGACCTCTTCGCCGCCATCCGCAACAACACCGAGTACAACGAGGCCTTCAACGGGGCCAAGTCGTCGCTCACCTCGATCATGGGCCGCATGTCGACCTACACCGGCAAGACCATCACGTGGGAGCAGGCCCTCAACTCCAACGTGAACCTCGCCCCGAACGACTTCGAGAACCTGCGCTGGGATTCCGAGTGCAAGTCGAAGGCCGACGCCAACGGTTTCTACCCGGTTGCCGTGCCGGGAGACGCCAAGTGGTTCAAGATGGTGGTCTGATCCACCCCCTGCCCGACGGGTGGCCGCTCCGTAACGGAAGCGGACCGCCCGTCGGGGCCGACTCCGGGCAGCCCCGGTCCAGGGCTGGGGTGCCGACCACCGGCCCGGGTCGCGAGGTCGGTTTTCCTTCCTCGCCCCCCCCAGCCCCGCCCCCCAACCCTGAAATTCCAGCTCCCCGAATTCCGGCCCGTGAACTTCCGATTGGCGAACGTCCGATTCATGAAATCCCGGTCCTTGGGATTCTTGCCCAATTGACGATTCCTCCCACGGTCCTAAGGTGCCGACCATGCTCCGACGGTTGTTCCCCCTCGCCCTTCCCGCCCTGCTGATTCCTGCCGTCGGCGCATCCGACTGGCCCCGATTCCGGGGGCCCGACGGCACCGGCGTCTCGCCCGAGACCCGTTGGCTCGGCACTTGGCCGGGAGGCCAACCCCGGCAGCTTTGGAAGGCCGAGGTGGGCGTGGGATTCTCCTCCATGACCGTGGCCAAGGGCCGCCTGTTCACCATGGGCCACAACGGCCAGAAACAGGACGGCATCGACAGCGTCGTGGCCATCGATGCCTCCAGCGGCAAGGAACTGTGGCGGCACAGCTATCCGGAAAAACTGGCCGACCATTATTACGAGGGGGGCACCTCCGGCACCCCGACCGTCGACGGTGACCGAGTGTACTCGCTCTCGAAGGCCGGCGTCGCCCTCTGCCTCGACGCCGCATCCGGCAAGGTGGTCTGGTCGCGCAACCTCGCCTCGGAACTCGGACTCAAGGTCCCCGAATGGGGATTCGCCGGGGCTCCGCACCTGCACGGCGGGCGGGTGATCTACAACGCAGGCGATGCCGGCCTGGCCCTCGACCAGGCCACCGGCAAGGTGGCCT
>JBIKMQ010000034.1:0-9598 GCA_044359215.1 Candidatus Chromulinivoraceae bacterium | reverse complement strand
CCCCTTCTCGTGGCCGAAGAGCTCGGCCTCGAGCAGTGTCGCGGGCAGGGCGGCGCAGTTGACCGTCACGAGCGGACCGCGGGCCCGTCGGCTGAGCTGGTGGATCGCCTTGGCCACGAGTTCCTTCCCGGTGCCGCTCTCGCCGGTGATCAGGACGGTGGCCGTCGACGGGCCGATCTGCTGGATACGCTCGAAGACCTCCCGGATGACCGGGGTCTCGCCGATGAAGGTGCCCAGGCCGAAGCGCTGGTCGAGGCGCTGGTGCAGTTGCTCGTTCTCGGTCTCCAGCCGGGTCCGTCGGAGGGCCCGCTGGATGCGCAGCTCCAGCTCGTCGATCTGCAGGCGTCCCTTGCTGATGTAGTCGTCGGCCCCCTGCTTCATGGCCTCGACGGCGAGATCCTCGGAACCGTAGGCGGTCATGAGGATGCACACCGGCGGCTTGGGAAGCCCCTTGGCCTTGCGGATCAGGGCCAGGCCGTCCTCTCCTGCCATCCGAAGGTCGGTGAGCAGCACGTCGACCGGCTCCTTCTCGAGGAGTTGCCAGGCGCCGGCCGCATCCGGGGCGGCGTAGACGTCGAACTTGTCCTCCAGGGCCGTCCGGAGACCGTCGCGGGTCGACTTCTCGTCATCCACAATCAGCAGCGTCGGAGTCACGCCAGGGAGGATAGGGGCCGTCCGGCATCCGGTCTGCTTTTTTTGGCCACGTTGGCGGGCAGGGGCAGGGGGGTGAAACCGCCTCTGTGTCAATCGTGAGGACCGACCCCATTGGGGTCAGTGCTTCCCGAGGGAGCCGGCGAGGGTGAAGATCGGCAGGAGGAGACCCAGCGCGAGGAAGCCGATGCCGGCGGCGACGAGGCAGAGGATGACGGGCTCGATGAGGCGCACGGACTGGTCGACCTGCTGGTTGGTGCGGCGCTCGACGGTGTTGGCGATCTGGAGCAGCACCTTGTCGAGTTTGTTGGACTCCTCGGCCACGGTGATCATGGCCATGATCTGGTCGGGGAACAGCCCACCCTCGGACAGCGGTCCCGAGAGCGATTTGCCGTCGCGGATGCTCTCGGCGGCGATGGCGATCTTCTCGCCCAGCAACCGCGAGCCGGTCGCGTCCTTGGCGATCTTCAACGCTCCCAGCATGGGCACGCCGTTGGCCAGCATCGTGCCCAGGATGCGGCAGAAGCGGGTGATGGCCAGCATCTTGAGCGCCGTGCCCACCACGGGGACACGGTGCTGCCAGATCTCGAGGGTCCGGCGCGAGGACTCCTTGCTCAAGGCAGACACGATCGCCGCCACGAGGGCCGCCAGCACCACCGCCACCACGTACCAGTAGCTGCGCAGCACCGTGCTGGCCCCGAAGAGCAGCACGGTGGGCAGGGGCTTCTGGGCCCCGGCCAGCAGGGGCTCGAACTTGGGCACGAAGAAGATCAGCGCGCCGGCCATGACCGTGGCGCCGAGGGCCGAGAGCAGCGCCGGGTAGATCATGGCGCCCATCACCTTGGCCCGCAGCTCGTCGAGCCGCTCGAGGAACTCGGAGAGGCTGCGGAGCACGTCCTCGAGGAACGAGGCGCGCTCGCCGGCCTGCACCATGGAGGTGTGCAGCGGCGGGAAGACCTCGGGGAAACGCCGCAGCGCATCCGTCAGGGTCTGCCCATCGGCCACGCCCGAGCGCACCTCCTTGAGGATGGCCTTGAGCTGGGCGTTGACGGTGGAGCGGATGAGCGAATCCAGGGCGCGCAGCATGGGCACGCCCGAGCCGATGAGGTCGGCCAGCTGGCCATACATCAGGCCGATGTCGCGGCTCGAGACCCGCCGCCGGCGCGATTTCGAGGCGTCGGCCGAGGCGATGTCCACCGGGAACAGGCTCTTCTCGCCCAGCATCCGCACGGCGGCCGCCTCGCCCTCGGCCTCTAGGTGGCCGGAGACCTGTCGGCCCCCGGGATCCAGCGCGGTGTAGCGGAACTTGGGCATGTTCGGGTCAGAGGGCGGTGCAGGTGAGGACCTCGTCCACCGAGGTGATGCCTTGCCGGACCTTGATCCAGCCGTCCTCGCGGAGCAGGCGCAGGCCCGTGCGGCGGCCCGATTGGATGAGCTTGGGGGCCGATTCGCGGGCAACGATCATCTGGGCGATTTCCTCGTCGATGCTCAGCAGCTCGTAGAGGCCCGAGCGGCCGCGGTAGCCGGTCTTGCGGCAGTTCTCGCAGCCCTCGCCCCGGAACAGATGCTCGCCGGGCTCGACCGAGAAATCCCGCGGGAGCTTCGAGCGGTCGGGGTCGTAGGGCACCCGGCACTTGGGGCAGATCTTGCGCACCAGGCGCTGGGCCATGGCCCCGGCGAGGCTGCTCGCGATGAGGAAGGGCTCGACGCCCATGTCGATGAGGCGGGTGGCGGCGGAGGCCGAGTCGTTGGTGTGCAGCGTGGACAGCACCAGGTGGCCCGTCAGCGAGGCCTGGATGGCGGCCCGGGCGGTCTCGACGTCGCGGATCTCACCGATCATCACCACGTCGGGATCGTGGCGCAGGATGGCCCGCAGGCCGGCCTCGAAGGTCATGCCGACCTTGTGGTCGACGGGGATCTGGTTGACCCCCTGGAGGTGGTATTCGACCGGGTCTTCGACCGTGAGCACCTTGAGCGTCGGGCCGACAATCTCGTTGAGCGAGGCGTACAGCGTGGTGGTCTTACCGGAGCCGGTGGGGCCGGTGACCAGGACGATGCCGTGGGGGCGCTCGATCAGGCCGCGGAAGCGTCCGTAGGTCTCCGGATCCATGCCCAGTTGGGGCAGGGTGAAGAGGACGTTGGCCTTGTCGAGCAGACGCATGACCACGCCCTCGCCGAAGAGCATGGGGATGACCGACACGCGGACGTCGATCTGCCGGCCGCCCACGTTGAACTTGATGCGGCCATCCTGCGGGATGCGGCGCTCGGCGATGTTCAGGTTGGCCAGGATCTTGATGCGCGAGATGATGGCCGCCTGGAACCGGTTCATCTGCGGCGGCACCGAGGCCTCGTGCAGCACGCCGTCGATCCGGTAGCGGATGGCCATCTGGTGCTCGTAGGGCTCGATGTGGATGTCGCTGGCCCGCTCGTGCACGGCCTCGACGATGATCTCGTTGACCAGTCGGATGACCGACGCCTCCTGCGCCATCTCCAGCAGGTCCTCTCCGCCGCCGCCCCCGGACACCGGGCCGCTGGGCTCGTCGTCATTGGCGGCCAGCTCGTCGAGGGTGTCGCCCCCGAGGCCGTAGTGGGTCTTGATGAGCTTCTCGATGTCGTCCTTGGTCGCCAGCACGGTGTCGACCTGCAGGCCGGTCGTCATCCGGACGTCGTCCATCGCGTAGAGGTCGAACGGATCGCTGGTGGCCACGCGCAGGGTGTCGCCCTCGCGCGCGATAGGCACGATGCGTTTGCGGAAGACCACCTTGGTGGCCAGCGCCTGGAGGATGTCGGGCGGAATCTCCGTGGCCGACAGGTCCATCAGCGGCAGCATGAGCTGCTCGGACATGAGCCCCAGCACCTCGCGCTCGGTCATCAGGCCGAGTTGCACCACCGCGCGGTCGAGGCGCAGCCCTTCCGACGCCTCGAGGCGCTTGGCCTCGGCGATCTTGTCCTCGGGAAGGAGCCCGTTCTTGCGCAGCAGGTGTTCGAAGGTCACGTCAACCGGGGGCTGTGGGGATCCATGGGATCGTCGTGTCGGTGCATTCCTGCCATCCGGAGGCGCCCGGGACAACCACGGATGCCGGATTCCGACGCCGGGCGGGGCGATGGTGTTCAGGGCATTTGCCGGGTCTGGCCCACCGGTCGGCGTGCGCCGTGGCGGGGGGCAGCGAAACTGCTGGCTCGCCGACGGGTTGGCTCCACACTCGGACCGGTATGGCCGAGCGCCCGCTCAACTCCCTGAACAAGGCCGATGCCACCCTCGAGGTGGCGTTGCGGCCGGCCGCCTTCGCGGAGTTCACCGGCCAGGCGAAGGTCAAGGAGCGGCTCGAGATCGCCGTGGAGGCGGCGCTGCGGCGCAAGGAGCCCCTCGATCACATCCTGCTCAGCGGCCCCCCGGGCCTGGGCAAGACCACCCTGGCCAACATCCTCGCCGGCGCCATGGGCGGGACGATGCGCGCCACCAGCGGCCCGACCATCGAGAAGGCCGCCGACCTCGCCGGCCTGCTGACCAACCTGTCCGAGGGCGACGTGCTCTTCATCGACGAGATCCACCGACTCCAGAAGACCATCGAGGAATACCTCTATCCGGCGATGGAGGACTTCAAGCTCGACATCATCATCGACCAGGGGCCGAACGCGCGGAGCGTCCGCCTGAGCCTGCCGCGCTTCACGCTCATCGGCGCGACCACGCGCAGCGGCCTGCTCAGCGCGCCATTGCTGACCCGCTTCGGCATCCGGGAGCGCCTCGACTACTACACGGCCGAGCAGTTGCGGGGCATCGTCCTGCGCGGGGCTGGCCTGATGGGCGTGGAGACCGACTCCCAGGGCGCCATGGAGATCGCCCGGCGCAGCCGTGGCACGCCCCGGATCGCCGGCAACCTCCTGCGCCGCGTGCGCGACTACGCCCAGGTCCGGGCCGACGGACGGATCACCGCCGACATCGCCGGGAAGGCCCTCGAGATCCTGGAGATCGACACCGACGGCCTCGACGAGATGGACACGCGCATCCTCGAGTCGGTGATCGTGAAGTTTGGCGGCGGCCCGGTCGGGGTGAGTTCGTTGGCGGTGGCGGTGGGGGAGGAACCCGACACGATCGAAGAGGTCTACGAGCCCTACCTCATCCTCGAGGGGTACATCCAGCGCACCCCGCAGGGCCGCATCTGCACCGAGAAGGCCTACCGCAAGCTTGGCCTGAGCATGGGGCGCGGCACCGGTCAGGGCCGCTTGCTCTGAGGGCTCCCCGGCCCGTCGGATGCCGCCTCGGGGCGCTCGCCGCCGACCGGGGCCGGGAGGTCGATCCAGTAGCTCCGGAACGAGGGTGTGCCCCGGGCATCCCGGTGGCTGTCGTCGCTGCACAGCAGCAGGCGACGAACCGGGCGCCCCGGGGGCACGGCGACCGCCTCGAGGTGGAGGTCCTTGAGCCCTGGCAGGTCGAGGGCGCCGGGGAGATGCCCGGCGCCGCCCCATCGGAAGACGCGCGACCCTTTCTGGTCGCCCCCGGTCGCCCCGGCCACGAGGATCCATTCCGATCCCGTCCAGGCCATGTCGCGCAGCCCCCGGCCCCCGAGGTCCAGGAGGGTCGGTGGCCCGAATCGCGGGGTGCGCCCGTCGAGCACCTGGTCCGGGTTCCGAAGCGGCACGAGGATCGCCCGGCCCTTGGCCAGGGGGCCGCGAAACCCGATCCACAGGGACCCATCCGGGCCGGCCGCCAGCGCCTCGATGCTCAGGCCGCCCTTGGAGTCGGGGGGCAGCGCGGAGGCCGCCGCCAAGGGCAGCGAAGCGAGCCCCGGATCGGCCAGCATGGCGCCCACGAGGCCCGGCGAGGCGGTCCCGACGCTGCGCCAGCGGGGGCCCTCGGGGCCGGGGTTCACCTCGGTGGCGAAGAACCGGTGCCGGTTGGGGCGGAACTTGCCGTCCTTGTTGCGGCCGTGGGAACCGATCCAGTAGATGCGATCGCCCACCCGGGCGGCTCCCTCGAGATCGCACTCGGGATTTCCGCGGCCCAGGCGCAGGCCGGGCGAGGCATCCCAGGCGCTGAGCGCCGCTCCGCTGGTTGCGGGATCGTACACCCGCAACCGGTTGTCCTCGTCGTTGGCCACCACGAACCGATGGTCGTCCAGGAAGATGGCGGCCGAGGCGCCGCTCATGCCGAGGTGCCGCGTGCCGGCCGGTCCGGCCTCCTTGGCGGCCAGCATGCCCAGGGCGCCCCCCAGGGACAGGAGGGTGCCGAGGCGTCGGGCGGCCGGTGTCATGATGCCCAGACCTTAGCGGATGCGGGTGCCGGGTAAAGGCGGGCGGCCGGCGGGCAATTCACCCTGGGGGCCCTTTCCTTGTCGCCGGGCGGTTCGGAGGTAGGCTCAAGGCCATGGTGATGGACGCTTCGAGGGATGCCCTGCGGCAGCGGGTGTGGGATGGCGCGCGGATCGACGCGTCCGAGGCGCTGGCGTTGTATGCGCTGCCCCTGCCCGAACTGGGGGAGTTGGCCGACCGTCGTCGCCGGCTGGCCCGGGCGGAGGCGTACCGCGGGCGCGGCGCACAGACCGTGTCCTACATCGTGGACCGCAACGTCAACTACACCAACGTCTGCAACGTCTACTGCAAGTTCTGCGCCTTCTGGCGCTCGGAGAAGGACGCCGATGCCTACGTCCTCACCCTCGACGAACTGGACCGCAAGATCGAGGAGACCCTCGCCCTCGGCGGCACCCAGATGCTCCTTCAGGGCGGGCACCATCCGAAGCTCACCAAGCAGTGGTACCTCGACCTGCTGCACCACGTGCGCTCCAAATACCCCGGCTTCAACGTCCACGGCTTCAGCCCGAGCGAGTTCGTGGCGTTCTCCGAGTTCTTTGATGAGCCCGTGGAGTCGGTCCTGCGCGACTTCGTGGCGGCGGGGTTGGGCAGCCTGCCCGGCGGGGGCGGCGAGATCCTGGTGGACCGCGTCCGCAAGCGCATCGCTCCCCTCAAGGCCGACACGGCACGGTGGATGGGGGTGATGGATGTCGCCCACCGGCTTGGCCTGGCCAGCTCGGCGACCATGATGTTCGGGCACGTCGAGACGGTGGCCGACCGCCTGGAGCACCTCGAGGTCGTGCGCGCCCAGCAGGACGTCTCGCTGGGCCGCCTGGTCGACGCGGGCCACCTGCCGGCTGTCGGGACCCCCTCCGGACGGGCGGCCGCCTACGCGAAGGCCCTCGAGGAGGGTCGGATCGGTGGCGGGGCCTTCACGGCCTTCATCGCCTGGACCTTCCAGCCCGAGAACACCGTGCTCAAGGCGCCGACGGTCGGCTCCCACGAGTACCTCCGCATGCAGGCCCTGAGCCGGATCTACCTCGACAATGTGCCCAGCGTGCAGAGTTCGTGGGTCACGCAAGGGCCCGAGGTGGGGCAGGTGGCCCTCCTTCATGGGGCCAACGACCTCGGGTCCATCATGATCGAGGAAAACGTCGTCAGCTCCGCCGGCACCACCTTCCGCATGGGCGTGGCCGACATGCGTCGGCTGATCTCCGAACTGGGCTTCGAGCCGGTGCAGCGCGACAACTGGTACCGGCCGGTCCCGTCGCCGGCCTGAGCCCGGTACGACCGGCCCTCCGTCAGGGGGCTTCGGTCGTGCCGAGGTGGCGGGCCTGCCGACGGGGCAGGCGCACCGGGCGTCGTGGCGTCATGGCCGCGCCGGCGAAGGGTTCGAGCCAGGCGGGCAGGTCCATCCGGCCCGGGCGCCGCCAGTCGCGGGCCATCGCCGGACCGAACCGGTCGGCGGGGATCCCCCGCACCGTCACCGCCCAGCGCCACAGCAGGTCGTACTGCCGCGGCAGGGCGATGCCATGGCCCAGGACGCCCTGCGAATGCAGCCAGTCGCTCCAGGCCAGCGTCGCCTCGAAGGGGGAACCCGTGCAGTCCGTGCCGCCGGTGTCGGACCCGTCCGGCTCCCAAAGCATCGGCAGGCACTCCACGAAATTGCCGCTGTTGCCGAAGAGGTCCCAGAACCGGGAGAAGCGCCGCAGGCGGGCCAGCGTGCCGAAGTCCATCGTGCGGGTGGACAGCACCTCGTAGGGCGGGTTCGGGTTGTAGACCATCGCCCATTCCGCATCGTGACGGACGATGGGGGTGCCGCGCAGGCGTTTGAGGATCCCCACCTGGATCTCCTGCGGGCCCAGGGCCACCAACGTGTCGAATCCCCGGCCAAAGGCCTCGAGGGTCTCGCCGGGCAGTCCGGCGATCAGGTCGGCATGGAGGTGAACCCCGCTGTGCCGCCGCAGCCACCGGAAGTTGTCCGCCAGGCGTTCGTGGTTCTGGCGCCGGCCGATGCGGGCCTCGACCTGCGGATCGAGGGTCTGGATCCCCACCTCGAACTGCAGGGTGCCCGGCGGAAACCGAGCGATGAGTTCGCGCAGTTCGGCCGGCAACCGGTCGGGGATCAATTCGAAGTGCACGAACAGTTCCGGGCTCAGGCGCTCCAGGAAGAACCCCAGGATCCGGCGGCCGGTGGCCAGGTTCAGGTTGAAGGTCCGGTCCACGAACTTGAAGCGGCGCAGACCCCGGTCGTGCAGCCGCTGCATCGACGCGAGGAAGGGTTCGAGCGGGAACTGGCGCACGGGGATGTCGAGCGAACTCAGGCAGAACTCGCAGGTGAACGGGCAGCCGCGCGAGGCCTCGACGTAGACCACGCGGTGATCGAGGTCCCGGTCGTCGTACAGGCCGTAGGGATCGGCCAGTGCGGCCACATCGGGCACGGGGGCCGCGATGAGCCGGGGCGGCCGCGGCGCCGATCCCGAGAGAAGGTCCCGGCACAGCGCGGCGAAGGCGAGGTCGGCCTCGCCGGTGATCACATGGTCGGCCAGCGCGATGATCGGTTGGCGGTCCCATTCGTGGCTGACCTCCGGGCCACCCAGCACCAGGACGAGGTCCGGCCGGAGCCGGCGGAGGATGCCCACCAGCTCGAGGGTCGGGGCGGCGTTCCAGACGTAGACGCCCAGGCCCAGGATCCGGGGCGCGGCCGCCAAGAGCGCCTCCGCGATGTCGAGGGGCCGCTGGTTGATGTCGAACTCGAGGATCGCCGCGCGCCCGCGCAGGTCGCCGAGGTTGGCCAATAGGCAGCGCAGCCCGAAGGAGGCATGCAGGTACTTCGCGTTGAGGGTGGACAGGACGATGTCCGGCACGGGCGCACCCTAGCCGACCGCCGGTGCGCTGTCTGCCGTCCTCAGGCCCGCCAGCGCCGCCTCGGCCGTCAACGCCTCGAGCTTCGCGGCGATGTCGGCCAGCAGGGGCAGGTCCGACTCCGGCCGCCGGGCGCCGCGCGGATGCGGGGCGTCGCACGGGATGAGGCCGCGCAGCTTGAGGAACTGCGCGCAGGTGTGCTTGTAGGCCGGCACCGGGGCCCGGAAGGCCATCATGCCGAGGTACTGCAGCCAGTCGTTCAGCTCGAAGAAGCGGCCGTCGCCCGCCGCCCAGGCCCGGTCGCGGGCGGCGAAGGCCTCGACGTGGAAGGCCGAGAGGCCCAGCAGGTAGTCGCTGCCCCATTGCACGAGGTCGATGGCCAGGTCGTTGCCGGTGTAGACGGCGAACTCCGGACGGGCCGCGTCGCGCACCGCCAACCGCCGCCATTCGAGATCCCGGCTGAGGGAGCTGTGCTTGGCACCCACCAGTTGAGGCACGTCCAGGAGGGCGCGGAAGGTGTCGAGGTCCCAGATCCGGCCGAAGGGCACGAACATCGTGCCCAGCTCGAACCCGAGGAACCGGGGCACCGCCCCGCCGACCGTGCGGAACAGCCCGACGGTGCGGTCGCGGTCCCAGGACTGCGTCGCCGAGCAGGGAAAGAGGATGGGCGTGCCGCCGGCCGCCTGGATGGCCACCGCCTGCCGCACGTAGAGCGCGGCGGGATCGCCATCCAGTCCCTCGACGTAGGTGCCCGCCACGAAGCGCCGGCCGCGGGCCATCCGGCCGGCCTCGG
>JBIKMQ010000033.1:0-9610 GCA_044359215.1 Candidatus Chromulinivoraceae bacterium | reverse complement strand
GAAGAGGATGGGCGTGTTGGCCGAGAGCTTGCGGTACTCGGCGGCGGCGAAGTTGTTCTTCACCTTCTGGAGCTCCTCCACAGGAACCTCCTCGTTCTTGAGCCCATCCACCTCCCGCTCGATGGCCTTCTCGACCTCGTCCGGAGTGTGGCCATCCTTCACCTCGACGGAGATTTCGAAGAACCCGGCCCACTTGCGGCTGTCCTGCTCGGCGGACACGTCGGTGGCCACCTGGGCCCCCAGGACCAGCCCCTTGTGCAGGCGGCCGGTGCGACCGAGCAGGAGCTGCTGGACCACGTCGAGGGCGTAGCTGTCCTTGTGGGCGAATCCCACGGTGCGCCAGAGGATGTCCACCTGGGGGTTGGTCTCCGCCTCGGCGTGGTAGCGTTTCTCGCCGAGCGACGGGATCTCGAGGGTCGTCACCTCGGGAGGCGACTCGGTGCCCCGGGGAATCCGCCCGAAGTAACGCTCGGCCATCGGGAGTGCCGCGTCGGCCTTGAAGTCGCCCACGAGGATGAGCGTGAGGTTCTGGGGCTGGTAGTAGAGGGCGTAGAACTCGTCGGCCTGCTTCTTGGAGATGGCGGGGATGTCGCTCGGCCAGCCGATCACCGGCCAGTGGTAGGGGTGGGCGTCCCAGAACAGCGCGTTGAACTGCTCGGCGAACTTGCCCGTGGGGGTCGACTCGGTGCGCATCCGGCGCTCCTCGAAGACCACGTCGCGCTCGGCATAGAATTCGCGGAACACCGGCCGCAGCAGACGCTCGCTCTCCATCCACATCCACAGCTCCAGCTTGTTGGCCGGCACGGAGATGAAGTAGGCCGTCATGTCCTGGGAGGTGAAGGCGTTCATGCCGGAGGCCCCGGCGGTCGTGTACACCCGGTCGAACTCGTTTTTCACGAGCACCTCGCGCTGCGCGTCAATGAGCTTCTTGAACTGCGCCTCCAGCTCGCGGTGCCGGGGGCTCTTGGACTCGGGGCTGGTGATGTCGGAGACCTCCCCCCGCCGCAGCGCCGCCCGCAGCCTGGCCTCCTCGACGCGGATCTGGTCGCGCAGGCGCTCCTGCTGCTCCATGATCTCCCGGTCTTTGGCCGCGTCCTTGGTGCCGAGGGTGGGCGTGCCCTTGAACATCATGTGCTCGAAGAGATGGGCGATGCCGGTCATGCCCGGCTTCTCGTTGGACGAGCCCACGTGGGCCACCCATCCGCCCGAGATGCGCGGCTCGCCGGAGCGCTCGACCATCAGGAGCTTCATGCCGTTGGAGAGCTCCTTCTCGAGGACCGGGATCTGCTGGGCTCCCAAGCGGGGGGGCGCGCCCAGCGTCAGGATCGCCGCGACGACACCGACGGCGCGCACCGCGCTCCACGGAAGGGATCGGCCGGGCCGCCGGGTCTTTTTCAAGGTCTTGGACGTCACGGACTCCAAGGAAGCAGCGGAGAAGGGGCGAGGCAACGGCAGAGATGGAGCCGTACCGGTCCGGCCGCCGGACAGGCCTGAGACCTGCTGAATGCCCACGGGGCGGGGGGCGTCCACCGATGGACACCGACACGCCCGAGGTGTCCACCGTCCGCGACCCGAATGAAGCCCCCCGACCTGGATTTGGAGACCGACCCGGCCATGCCGGGCGCGGGCCCCGGGGTGCCGTGCGATGGTCCGGGACCCGGCGACGGCAGGTCGCCCGCGCAATCCCACCGATCCGCGACGACGGGTTGGGCCTCGTCCCGGGCGGCGGCCGGGATTGGGACTTCCGTTCCCCCGGACACGGGGCAATGCTCCGCACCAGTGCCGCCACCCCCGCGTCCAACGGGTGCGGCCATGGTGAACGTCGCGACAGCAACATCTCGGGTCCGGGTCATGGTCGATGGCAAAGGCTTCCGTCTCGGGGCGGCCAAGTTCCACGCCAAGGGGGTCACCTACGGTCCCCTCGCGCCCGGTGCAGATGGCGCGCCATTCGCCACACCCGAGGCCACGCGCCGCGACTTCTGCCAGATCGCCGACCTGGGGGCCAACCTGCTTCGGGTCTACCATGTGCCCCCGCGCTGGTTCCTCGACCTGGCCCACGAGCACGGCCTGAAGCTGCTGGTCGATGTCCCGTGGAACCGCCAGCAGTGCTTCCTCGATGCGGCCGACACCCGCCGCGAACTGGTCGAGTCTGTCCGCCAGGCGGCGCGCCGCTGCGCCGGCCACCCGGCGGTCTTCGCCCTCAGCGTGGCCAACGAGATCCCCGCCGACATCGTCCGCTGGAGCGGGTCCGAGGCGGTGGCGGGGTTCCTCGATGAATTGATCCGGGCGGCGAAGGCCGAGGATCCCGAACTGCTCTGCACCTTCGGGAATTTCCCCACGACCGAGTTCCTCCGTGCCGAGGCGGCCGATTTCCTCTGCTTCAACGTCTACCTGCATGACCGGCAGCCCTTCGAGAACTACCTGGCCCGGCTCCAGATGCTCTCGGACACCCGGCCCCTGATGCTCGGGGAGATCGGCATCGACACGGTGCGCGAAGGCGAGGAGCGCCAATCGGAGGTCCTGCGCTGGAAGATCGAGAGCGCCTTCCGCTGCGGCTGCTCCGGGGTGGTGGTCTACGCCTTCACCGATGAGTGGTGGAATGGGGGCCGGCTGGTCGAGGATTGGGCCTTCGGGCTCACCCGCTTGGACCGGACGCCGAAGCCTGCCTTCGAGACGGTCCGCCGGCAGTTCGCCGTGGCGCCCTACTTCCCGCTGCCCGCCACCCCGAAGGTGTCGGTGGTCATCGCCAGCTACAACGGGGCCACCACGCTCAAGTCCTGCCTGCAATCGCTCGAGCACCTCAACTACCCCGACTACGAGGTCATCCTGGTCGACGACGGCTCGACCGACGGGACCCCGTCGATCGTGGCGCTGTTCCCGCGCATCATCAGCCTGCGGCACCCGAGGAACCTGGGACTGAGCGCGGCCCGCAACACGGGCATCGAGGCGGCCACCGGCACGATCGTCGCCTTCACCGACTCGGACTGCCGGGCCGACGAGGACTGGCTCCACCACCTCGTGGGCGACCTGTTGCGCTCGCGCTTCACCGGCATCGGTGGACACAACCTGCTGCCACCGGACGACTCGCCCACGGCCGCGGCCGGGATGGTGTCGCCCGGGGGGCCTGCCCATGTGATGCTCAACGACCGGGTCGCCGAGCACATCCCGGGCTGCAACATGGCCTTCTACCGGTGGGCCCTGCGGGAGATCGGCGGCTTCAACCCGATCTACCGGAGGGCCGGCGACGACGTGGACATCTGCTGGCGGCTCCAGCAGCGGGGGTACCAGATCGGCTTCAGCCCGGCCGGCTTCGTCTGGCACTATCGGCGCAACACCGTGGCCGCCTACCTCCGCCAGCAGACCGGCTACGGCGAGGCCGAGTCGCTGCTCGAGCGCCGGCACCCGGAGAACTTCAACCGCTTCGGCGGGTCGGTCTGGCACGGCCGCATCTACACCTCGGCCAAGATCGGCGTGGAGACGCGCCGGCCGGTGATCTATCACGGCATCTTCGGCAGCGCGCCCTTCCAGAGCATCTACACGCGTGACGCGAGCCTGACCCTGGTGGTCGGGACCAGCCTCGAGTTCCACGTGCTGGTCACCCTGCCCCTCCTGGTCGTCAGCGCGGTGGTGCCGTTCGTCTGGACCCTCGGCGTCGCCAGTCTCGTCTTCTCGCTGGGCCTGTGCGTGACGGCGGCGCTGCAGGCCGGGATCCCGGCCTGCAAGTCGCGCTTCTGGTCGCGGCCGCTGGTGGCCCTGCTCTTCCTGCTCCAGCCGATCGTCCGGGGCTGGGCGCGGCACCGGGGCAACCTGCTGGGCAACCAGACGCCGTTGAGCGCCCGGGAGACCCTCGAGTCCCTCAGCCTGGCCAACCGGGGCGACGACCTCGACCATCTGCTGTACTGGGCCGAGCAGGGCATCGACCGGATGACGTTCCTGGCGCACCTTCTGGAGCGGCTCGACGCCCTGGGCTGGCAGAACAAGCCCGATGCGGGCTGGAGCCGCTTCGACGTGGAGATCCACGGCTCGCGTTGGTCGCGGCTGCAGTTGCTCACGGCGGTGGAGTTCCACGAGGGCGGACGGCGGATGCTGCGTTGCAGGCTGCGCTCCGAGTGGAGTTCGTTCGCCCGCGTGGTCTTCGCGACGGTCGCTGGCACCCTGCTGGTCTTCATCGGCATCTGGAGCCGGTTGCCCTTCCCGGAACCCGCGACGCCACCTGGCCCGCTGCGGTTCTGGCCCTGGTTGAGCCTGCTCCTGCTGTGGCCGCTGGCCTGGAAGCTCAATGCGGCCAAGCGCGACCTGCACCGGCTGGTGGCGGCGTTCCTCGACGGCTGCGCCAAGGAGTTCCGCCTCGTCCGGGTGCCCAGCACCGGGGAGTGACCCCCTTCCGCGCCCCGGCGGGCCACGGCCGTCGGCCGGTGAACCGTCCTCCGCCGACCCTTCTACCGGCGGTGCCCGCGCTTGCGGCGAAGGGCCGCCTGTCGGCAGAGTCCGGGGCGTGATGGTCGATTCGATGTTCCTCCCGGCCCCGAAGCTCGTGCCCGCGCTGGATCCCGGGTTCCGCCCGGCCGCGCTGGCCCGGAAAGCCTTCGCCGCCCAGGCCACCGTGCCGGTCCGAGTCGCGCTCGAGCAGGCCGACGGGTCGGTGTTCCACCACGACACGTCGGTGCTCGCCGACTCCCACCCGGGGGCCGCCGCCAACGCCTTCTTCCTCGAGCGCCTGTGCAAGACGCTGCTGTGGACCTACGGCGGCCGGCGCCTCTGGATCCAGGGCCCGGCCGGGTTGGCAGCCGGACTGCAGGCCCACTACCGGGACACGGCCGTGGGCCGGTTCGACTCGGAGATCATCGGCGAGCGCATCTACGGTGGACCGATCGAGGTGATCGCCACGGGCACCCCGCCGCCGGCCAAGTCGACCTCGGCGCCGCTCGGGCGCCACCTCGAGGGCTGCCGGATCGGCTTCGACCTCGGAGGCTCCGACCGCAAGGTGGCGGCCGTGCAGGATGGCAAGGTGGTCTTCAGCGAGGAGATCGTCTGGGACCCGTACTTCCAGTCCGACCCGAAGTACCACCTGGAGGGCATCCAGGACTCGCTCCAGCGCGCCGCGGCCCACCTGCCCCGCGTGGACGCCATCGGCGGGAGCGCCGCCGGCGTCTACGTCAACAACCGCGTGAAGGTGGCCTCGCTGTTCCGAGGCGTGTCCAAGGAAGACTTCACCACCCATGTGCAGGACCTCTTCCTGACCCTGCGCCGGCGCTGGAACGGGATCCCCTTCGACGTCGTGAACGACGGCGAGGTCACCGCGCTGGCGGCCTCGATGTCGCTGGGCGTGAACTCCGTGCTCGGGGTCTCGATGGGCACCAGCACCGCCGGCGGCTTCGTGACCGCCGAGGGCAACATCACCAGCTGGCTCAACGAGCTGGCCTTCGCGCCGGTCGACTACCGCCCGGACGGGCCGCCCGACGAGTGGAGCGGCGACCGCGGCTGCGGCGTGCAGTTCTTCAGCCAGCAGGCCGTCGGACGGCTCATCCCGGCCTCGGGCCTGGAGATCGCCTCCAGCCTGCCGCTGCCCGAGCGGCTGGTGAAGGTGCAGGAGGCCATGGCGTCGGGCGACGACCGGGCAGCCCGGATCTACCGGACCATCGGCACCTGCTTCGGCTACGCCCTCGCGCACTGGGCCGACTTCTACGACCTGCGCCACGTGCTCATCCTCGGCCGGGTGACCAGCGGGGCCGGCGGCGGGATGATCCTCGACGAGGCCCGGGCGGTGCTCGATGCCGAGTTCCCGGCGCTTTCGTCCCAGGTCCGGTTCCACATGCCCGACGAGAAGGACAAGCGCCACGGCCAGGCGATCGCGGCGGCCAGCCTGCCCTCGTTGCGATGAACCGGTACCGGAGTATGGGTGGTGGGTCTTGCGCGGGGCGCGGGCCCGGTTTCGGACCGATGCCCGCACCCGAAGGCGAATGCGCCCCAACGACCGAATGAACATCACCCTCTTCATCCCCTGCTTCGTCGACACCTGCTTCCCCGAGGTGGGGCGGCACATGGTGCGCATCCTCGAGCGCCTTGGCCATCGGGTCACCTGCCCCGAGGCCGTCGCCTGCTGCGGTCAGCCGGCCTTCAACTCGGGCTATTGGGACGAGGCCCGACAGGTCGCCGGCAAGACCCTCCATCACCTGCGGGACGCCGAGGCCGTGGTCATCGCCTCCGGGTCGTGCGGGGCGATGCTCAAGGTGTTCTATCCCCAGCTCTACGAGGGCCGGCCCGAGGAGGGCGCCGCCCGGGCCCTGTCGGAACGCACCTGGGAGTTCTCGGACTTCCTGGTCAACCGGCTTGGGGTCACCGACCTCGGCGCGAGGTTCCCGGCGAAGGTCACCTTCCATGACGGCTGCCACGGGCTGCGCGAGCTGGGCATCAAGTCGGCCCCGCGCAAGCTGCTCGAGAAGGTCCGGGACCTCGAGCTGGTCGAGATGACCGACGCGGAGACGTGCTGCGGCTTCGGCGGCACCTTCGCGGCCAAGTTCCCGATGATCTCGACGGCCATGGGCGAGGTGAAGTGCGCCAGCGCGGCCGACACCGGGGCCGAGTACATGGTCTCCAACGACTCGAGCTGCCTGATGCACCTGCAGGGACTCCTGAGCCGGCAGGGCAAGCCCCTCAAGACGATCCACCTGGCCCAGATCCTCGACCCTCAATGAGCATCGCCGCCCAACAATTCATCGAGGCGGCCGGGTCCATCACCCGGAACCTCCGCCACCGGGGCCTGATCCAGACGGCCCTGCGCAAGTACGAGGCCGCCCGCGACCGCAAGAAGTCGGCCTTCAACGACTGGTCGGCCGCGCGGCAGTCGGCCGCCGAGACGAAGTGGGACGCCATCAACCACCTCGACACCTACCTGGCCGAGTTCGCCTCGAAACTCGAGGCGCGGGGCACGAAGGTCCACTGGTGCCCGACCGGGCCCGAGGCCCGCGACACGATCCGCGGCATCATCCGCGACTCGCAGGCCAAGTGCATCGTGAAGTCCAAGGCGATGACGGCCGAAGAGATCCACCTCAATGAGGCCCTCGAGAAGGACGGCTTCGAGGTGGTGGAGTCCGACCTGGGCGAGTTCATCGTGCAGCTCCGGCAGGAGCCGCCCTACCACATCGTCTTCCCGGCCATGCACCTGACCCGGGACGAAATCAGCGACCTCTTCGAGCGCGAACTCGGCAGTGCCCCCACCCGCGAGCCCGAGGAGCTGACGATGATCGCCCGCCGCGCCCTGCGCCGGAAGTACCTCCAGGCCGATGTCGGCATCACCGGCGCCAACTTCGCGATCGCCGAGACGGGAATGGTGTCGATCACCGAGAACGAGGGGAATGCCCGGCTCACCTCCGCCCTGCCCCGCGTGATGGTCACGCTGCTGGGCATCGAGAAGGTGCTGCCCAAGCTCGAGGACCTCGCGCTGTTCCTGCCCCTCCTGGCCACGGCCGGGGCCGGGCAGACCGTCACGGGCTACAACACGCTCTACGGAGGCCCCCGCCAGCCGGGCGAGTCCGACGGCCCGACCGAGTGGCACGTGGTGCTGCTCGACAACCGGCGCACCGAACTCCTGGCCGACCCCGAGCAACGCGACGCCCTGCACTGCATCCGCTGCGGGGCCTGCCTGAATGTCTGCCCGATCTTCCGCAACGTCGGCGGGCACACCTATGGCACGACCTACAGCGGCCCGGTGGGCAGCGTCATCACGCCGCACCTGCGGGGCCTGCAGGACTGGAAGCACCTGAGCAACGCCTCGTCGCTGTGCGGGGCCTGCACCGAGGCATGCCCGGTGAAGATCGACCTGCACCACCACCTGCTTCAGAACCGGCGCAACGCCGTCGGGGATGCGCCCTCATGGATCGAGCGGGTGGCCTGGCGGGCCCATGCCTTCGTGGTCAACACGCCGGCGCTCTACCAGTTCGCCCAGGAGGTGGGCCGCATCGTGGAACCGCTCCGGAGGCGCCTGCAGGGAACCCCGCTCGATCCGGTGCAATCGTGGACCCGGACTCGCGACCTGCCGCCGGTGGCCGGTGAAAGCTTCAAGGAATGGTGGAGGAACCGCCGATGAATGCCCGCGAACGCATCCTCGCCCGCATCCGCGAGGCCCTGACCGTGCCGGCCCCGAAACCGGGATCGCACGGGCACGTGCACGTGCACGGGAGCCACCCGCCTCACGCGGGCTCCCAGGACGCCCAACCGATTGGCTTCCGCAGCCGCCCGGTTCACGAGGCACGCGCCTGGCTGCCGCAGGGCGGCTCCACCCCGGCCGAGCATCTCGCGCGCTTCGCGGCGGCGTCCTCCGAACTGAAGACCGACTTCCGCTGCGTGGATTCCGAGGCCGAGGCCCACGCCGCGCTGCGGCGGATCGCCGATGACGAGGGCTGGCGCCGCGTGGCTTCCCACCATCATGCGTTGACCGACGCGGCCGTCGCCGCCCTCGGGCGCCCGGCCCTCTTCACCGACGGGGGCTACCCGCCCGACGACCTTGAGGCCTGCGAGGCGGGCATCACGACCTGCGACGTGCTCGTCGCCCAGACCGGGTCGCTGGTGGTCAACAGCCGCACCTCCGGGGGTCGCGCCCTGAGCGTGCTGCCGCCGCACCATGTGGTGCTGGCCAGGCGTGACCAACTGGTCTCGGACCTCACCGACGCCTTCGAGCGGGTCGAGGCCCTGCATGGCCGCCAGTGGCCCTCGATGATCTCGCTGGTCACCGGCCCGAGCCGGACGGGCGACATCGAGCGCATCCTCGTTCTGGGGGCCCACGGGCCAAAGAAGCTGACGGTCCTGATGTGGTGACCCGACGGCGCTCGGGACCGCTCGGCGACGGTCAACGCGGCGGAGGCTTGGCCCCGAGTGTCGTGCGCACCAGCAGCTCGGTGGCCAACGGGGCGACCCCCTGCAGGCCCACCAGGTTGGTGAGCACCCGTCGGTTGATGTTGAGGGCGGCGACCTTTTCGGCCATCGGGTCCTTGAGGTCCACGAAACGGACCCTGCCCAGGGTGAGTTCAAGGCGGTCGATCCCCCCGAACGTCAGGTTGCCCACGCGCTGACTCCGGGACAACTCGGCCCGGTTGGTGAGTTCGCCCAGCCGGTTGGTGTAGGCGTTGACCAGCTCGGAGTATCCCTGCAGGCGTTGGAACATGTTGGTCTGGGAGCCGGCGAAGCCGTCCACCAGGGTCAATTCGTTGAGGCGGATGCGCAGCAGTCTCACCTGCAGTTCCTGGCGCTTCAGGGCCTCGCGGTCGTACTCGACCCTCAATTCGGGCAGGTCAAGGATTTGCACGCCACCGAACTGGGACTGCCCGAAGACCTTGAGATCCCGAACTTGGAAATGAGGACGGAAAAGACCGATGTCGAGGCTGCCGATCTCGACCTCGGCCATGCCACTGGCGTTGACGCGGGACTGGATGGCCCGTTTGACGATCCAGTCGAAGGACAGCAGGCCAAGCACCAGCAGGACCGCCAGGAGGGCCAAGGCGCCGACCAGAAGCCGGATGGCGATCCGTAGCCCCCGGGGAAGGCGGGAGACCGGTGCGGAGACGGGAAGCGGTTCCGGAACGGCGCTCACAGGACCACATCCTCAGGCCGGACT
>JBIKMQ010000562.1:0-2588 GCA_044359215.1 Candidatus Chromulinivoraceae bacterium | reverse complement strand
TAGGGATGTTTGTTGCTCCTGCCCGCATTCCCGGGCACCGGAACCCTTCCCGTGCCAGGAACCTCGAAGGAACCGAGAAAATAGCCACCGGGGCCTTCAGGAGGCAAGCGATGTTTTCGGCCCTTGCCCAGAGCCCTCAAGCCAGAGCCCTCAAGCCAGAGCCCTCAAGCCAGAGCCCTCAAGCCAGAGCCCTCAAGCCAGAGCCCTCAAGCCAGAGCCCGGGAGTCGGCGGGCGGGACCGGCGGCGGGATGCCGGGTCGGCACCCGATTCGCCTAGATCACGGTCTTGTCCGGAATGACCGCGCCCTTCGGGATCACCAGCACACCATCGCGGATGTAGTAGAGGGGGTGGTCGGCGTCGGCGGGCTTGCCCTCGGGCGAGAGGATGCAGTTGCGGCCGATGCGGGCGTTCTTGTCGATGATGGCGTTGTCGATCCGGGTGCCCTTGCCGACCCCGATCGGGATGCCCTGGTTCTCGGGCCGGTTGCGCTTCTCGACGGTGTCGTAATGGTCGGCCCCCATCATCACCACCCGGTTCAGGGAACTGCCCGCATCGAGGATGGACCGGATGCCGACCACCGCATGGCGCAACTGGGCGTGGTCGATCGTGCAGCCGTCGGCGATCACCGCATGGTCGATCGCGGCGCTCTCGATGCGCGTGGCTGGCAGGTAACGGGGCCGGGTGAAGACCGTCGGGTTGAAGAAATCGAACTGGGGCCGGTCGTTGGTCTGGTCGAGGCTGGCCTCGAAGAAGCTGCGGATGGTCCCGATGTCCTCCCAGTAACCCTGGAAGATGTACGAGTAGACCCGCCGGTTCTCGATGGCGCCGGGGATGATGTGCTTGCCGAAGTCGGTGTGGTTGTTGTTCAGCAGGTCGAAGAGCACCTCGCGGTTGAAGACGTAGATCCCCATCGAGGCGAGGTAGAGGTCCTCGTCCCGGCGGATGCCGTATCTGGGATAGGAGGCCCGGTCGAGTTTCATGGACTCCAGCACGGCGGGATCCTTGGGCTTCTCGACGAAGCGGGTGATGCGGTTCTCGGGGTTGACCTGCATGATGCCCAGCGCGCTCGCCTCGCGCGCCGCCACCGGGATCGTCGCCACCGTGAGGTCGGCCGAATGCTCGATGTGCGACTGGAGGACCTGCTGGAAGTCCATCTGGTACAACTGGTCCCCCGAGAGGATCAGCGCGTACTCGAAGTCGTTGTTCTTGAAGTGCTGGAGGTTCTTGCGAACGGCGTCCGCCGTGCCCTGGTACCAACTCGTGCTCGAGAAGCTCTGTTCGGCGGCCAGCAATTCCACGAACCCGCCGCTGAAGTGGTCGAACTTGTAGCTCTGGGAGACGTGACGATGCAGCGAGGCCGAGTTGAACTGGGTCAGCAGGTAGATGCGCCGCAGGCCGCTGTTGATGCAGTTCGAGATCGGGATGTCCACCAGGCGATACTTGCCCGCCAAGGGCACGGCCGGCTTGGCCCGGTCGCGGGTCAGCGGAAACAACCGGGTCCCCTGCCCCCCCCCCATGATGATGCTGAGGGTGCTGCCGTTGAACGAGGAGGGTCGGGGGATGGGCATACAGGTCGGTCCGGAGTTTCGGAAAGTACTAGCCGCGGGAGGACGATTCCTCAAGGCGAGATCCTCCCCATCGGTTGGCCATCTCCCCCCGTTGCCGGAGGTCGAGGCGGCTAGACCAGGCGCTGCCCGCCGCCATCGTAGCCCTCGCCATCGAGGTCGATGAGGATGTCCCGGGGCTCGGCCCCCTTGCTCGGGCCGACCAATCCGCGGGCCTCCAGTTCATCCATCAGGCGGGCCGCCCGCCCGTACCCCAGCTTGAGTCGGCGCTGGAGCAGCGACACGCTGGCCTTCTTCTCCGAGCGGATGACGTCGATGCATTTCTGCAGGATCTCGTCGTCCTCGCTTCCGCCCTCGTCATCGGGATCAAGGGGCAGCGTGCCCATGCTGCCCTGGGCCTTCTGGAGCGCCTGGTGGATCTCGGGCTCATAGCTCGGCTTGCCCTGGACGCTGATGTGGTTCATCACGGCCTCGATCTCGGCATCGGTGATGAGGGCGCCCTGCGCGCGGATGAGCCGGCCCGAACCGGGCGGCAGATAGAGCATGTCGCCCTTGCCCAGCAGCTTGTCGGCCCCCATCTGGTCGAGGATCGTGCGCGAATCGACCTTGGCGGCCACCTGGAAGGCGATGCGCGCCGGGATGTTGGCCTTGATGACGCCCGTGATGACGTCCACCGACGGACGCTGGGTCGCCACGATGCAATGGATGCCGGCAGCCCGGGCCATCTGGGTGATCCGCGCGATGGCCATCTCGACGTCGGCCGGGGCCACCAGCATCAGGTCGGCCAGCTCGTCGATGATCACCACGATGTAGGAGAGCTTCTCGGGGATGACGATGTCCTCGTCGCGCGGCACGACGATCTGCTCGTCGATCTCCACGGCGAACCCGTCGGCCCCGGGCTCGACCCGTTCGCGTCGGGCGGTCAGCGGCAGTTCCGGCTCCTGGGGCGGCAGGGGCTTCTCCTTCGGGCGCTCGTTGAACGACTTGATGTTGCGCACCCCGACGCGGGCGAAGATCTGGTA
>JBIKMQ010000561.1:0-2592 GCA_044359215.1 Candidatus Chromulinivoraceae bacterium | reverse complement strand
CCGAGGCGGAGCTGGAGGTCCGCCCCGTGGGCGAGGGAGCCCCCCGCCCCGCCCTTGCCTCCCGCCCGACCCCGACCCAGACCCGGACCCCGATCCAGACCCGACCGCCGCAGGTCGAGGTGGTGAGCCGGCGCATCTTCCTCGACCCGGTGGTCACCAAGGCCGTCGAAACGCCCATCGCCGGGCTGCCTCGCCCCGTGCCGGTGCTCACCTACCTGGCCAACGCCCTGGCGACGGACGAGCGCTCGACCCCCTACTCGATGATCACGGCCGCCGGCGCCCCGTTCACCCCGGAGGGCATGGCCGACGACGAGATGCTCGTGAACGCGTGGCTGGCCGAGGACCTGGGAGTCGGACCAGGCGACCGGGTGTCGGTGCTTTCGTACCGGGTGGACACCGGATCGCGCCTGGTCGAGACCACCAACCACTTCCGCGTGCGGGGAATCGTGCCGATGGAGGGCCTCCACGCCGACCCGTCGCTCATGCCGGAGTTCCCGGGGCTGGCCAAGGCCGAGAGCACGCAGGACTGGGATGCGGGCTTCGAGTTGACCCGGCAGATCCGCGACCAGGACGAGGCCTATTGGAAGCGATGGCGCGGCACGCCCAAGGCGTTCATCACGCTGGCGGCCGGACGGAGCCTGTGGGCCAACCGCTTCGGCAACGCGACGGCCATCCGATGGTTTGCGGGCCAAGGGACCTCAGCACCGGTGTTGGCCGGCGACGTCGCCAAGGCCCTGCGGGAACGGATCAACCCCGCGGACCTTGGCCTGCGCTTCCAGCCCCTCTCGGGGCCCGCGATGGCCGCAGCCCAGGGCGGGCAGGATTTCGGCGGACTCTTCATCGGCTTCAGCCTCTTCCTCATCGTGTCGGCGCTGCTGCTGCTCAACCTCGTGTTCCGCTTCGGCATCGAGCGGCGCATCCCCGAGGTCGGCACCCTGCTGACCCTGGGTTGGACCCCGGCGGCAACCTCGCGGCTCTTCTTCGGCGAGGGCCTGACGCTGGCGGCCATTGGGGCCGTGCTGGGCATCGCCGGCGGGGTCGTCTACGGCTGGGCGGTGTTGATGGGGCTCAACACCCTGTGGAACGCCGCCGTGGCCGGTGCGTCGCTGGAGTTCCACCCGAAGCCGGCCTCGATGGCGGGCGGAGCCGTCGCCGCCACCGCGATGGTCGCCTGGACGCAGTGGCGGGCCCTGCGGCGCATCGTGCGCCGAAGCCCCAGGGAGCTGCTCCAGGGCGGACCGGCGCCGGGGGAGACCGGGCGGCGCGGAGTGCGGCGCTGGTGGCCGATCCTGACCCTGGGCGGGGCGCTGGCGCTTTCCGTCGCCGGGTTCATGGCCGGGGCCGGGGCCCGCGCCGGGATGTACTTCGGCGCCGGGGCGGCGTTCCTGGGCTTCCTGCTGGCGATGCAACGGCGGCGGTTGCTCGCGGGCGGCAACAGCGTCGACGCCCATGCCGGGATGCTGGCGACTTGGTCCGACCTCACCGCGCGGGCGCCGGCGCGGCAGCCCGACCGCTCGGCGGCGGTCATCAGCCTGCTGGGCGTGGCGGTGTTCCTCATCGTGGCGGTGGCCGCGAACCGGCTCGACGCCTCGCGCGACGCCCGGGACCGCCGGTCCGGCACCGGTGGCTTCACGCTGTGGGCCTCCTCGTCGCTGCCGGTCACCGAAGACCTCGACACCGGGCGCGGACGCGAGCGCGCCGGCCTGGATCCGAAGCGGTTGGCGGGCGTCTCATTCGTTCCGATGCGGGTTCGGGAGGGCGACGACGCCAGTTGCCTGAATCTCCAGCGGGCCCAGCGTCCGCGCCTCCTCGGGGTCCGACCCGAGGACCTCTCCCGCAGGCGGGCCTTCACCTTCCAGGCCCTCGCCACCGACGCCCGGCACGACGATCCCTGGATACGCCTCGCCGCCGAGGTTCCGGGGGATGCCACCGTGCCCGCCGTCGGGGACGCCAATTCCATCCAGTGGGCCCTCGGCAAGCGCATCGGCGACACGATCGACCTCGTGGACGACCGGGGCCGACCGTTCCAAGTCCGCCTCGTCGGGGCCGTGGCCAACTCCATCCTGCAGGGACAACTGCTGATCTCGGAGCGCGAGTTCCTCCGCCGCTTCCCGAGTGAGAGCGGGCACCGGGCCTTCCTGATCGACACCGAGGGGCCCGAACGCCCCGTGGCCGAGGAATTGACCCGCGGATTGGCCGACCTCGGCCTCGAGGTGAGCACGACCATCGACCGGTTGAACCGGTTCAACGCGGTCCAGAACACCTACCTGAACACCTTCCAGTGGCTCGGTGGCCTGGGCCTCCTGCTGGGCAGCGTCGGGCTCGGGCTGGTGGTCCAGCGCAACGTGCTGGAGCGCCGGGGCGAACTGGCCGTGCTGGCGGCCGTGGGCTTCCCGACGGCACGGATCCGCTCGATGCTCCTGTCGGAACACCTGCGCCTGCTGGTGCGGGGGATCCTCTCCGGGGTCGCCGCAGCCCTCTGGGCGACCGCGCCGGCCTGGGTGGCAGACCCGGGCGGCCTGCCTTGGATCCAACTGGGGGGAATCCTCGCGGCGGTGTTTGCCAACGGACTGGCCTGGACCTGGTTCTCGA
>JBIKMQ010000560.1:0-2593 GCA_044359215.1 Candidatus Chromulinivoraceae bacterium | reverse complement strand
CCCAGAAGGGCAAGGGCTACGAGGCGGCCCTCAAGCACCCGGAGAAATTCCACGGGCTCGGTTCGTACGACGCGGCCACCGGCCAGACCCCGCCACCCAAGGCCGGGTCGGCGCCCATGTGGCAGGAGGTCTTCGGGCGGACCATGGTCAAGCTCTGCCAGAAGGACAAATCGGTGGTGGGCATCACCGCCGCCATGCCGAGCGGCACCAGCCTCAAGCTCCTCGAGCAGGCCGTGCCCGGGCAGTACTACGACGTCGGCATCGCCGAGGAGCATGCCGTCATTTTCGCCGCCGGCATGGCGACCATGGGATTCCATCCCGTGGTGGCCATCTACAGCACCTTCCTCCAGCGGGCCTACGACTGCATCCACCATGATGTCTGCCTGCAGGACCTCCCCGTGATCTTCTGCATGGACCGGGCCGGCCTGAGCGCCAATGACGGACCGACCCACCATGGGCTCTTCGACGTGGCCTACCTGCGCTGCCTGCCCCAGATCATCGGCATGGCCCCGGCCGACGAGGACGAGCTGCAGGACATGATGTTCACGGCCACCCTGCAGCAGCACCCGGTGGCCATCCGCTACCCGCGCGGCAATGCCGAGGGCGTGCCCATCAAGGAGCAGCCGACGGTGGTCGAGATCGGCAAGGCCAAGGTCGATTCCCAGTTCGAGAACCGTCCCGGGGCCTCCAAGGTCGCGCTGTTCGGGCTCGGTCCCATGCGGACCTTGGCCCGCGAGGCGGCCGCAAGGCTCCGCGCCGACGGCTATGACGTCGCCGTGGTCAACCCCCGGTTTTTCAAGCCCCTCGACGCGGAGGTCCACCAGTTCTTCGGTGCCGCCGCCGACCTTGTGGCCACGCTTGAGGACCATGTCGCCATGGGTGGGTACGGCAGCGCCGTGCTGGAATGCTTCAGCGAGGCGGGCATCCGCACCCCGGTGTTCCGGTTGGCCTGGCCCGACCAGTTTGTCGAGCATGCCTCCAGCGTCGATTACCTCCGCCAACGGCACGGCCTGACGGTCGAGCGTCTTGTCACCGAGGTGAAGGCCCGGGTGCCGGCAGTCCGGGCCCTGGGCTCGGCCCAGCGTGCCGTCGGCTGACCTTCTGCGGGATTTGGCATCCGGTTGGGAGGGTCTTTGGGAACGCATGGCGTCCCCTGGCGCCACCGTTCTGTAACCTGTGGTCCGTTTCGGAGTCACCGGATCGGGCCTCATGGGACAAGACTCCCGACCCGGCGGCAGGGTGCCGTCGGAATGGCGGTTCGTCGTGGGGACGCCGACCCTCCATGAACACATTCCTCCGCGGGCTCGCTGGTGCCATGCTTGGGGTCCTGATGGCCGCCCCAAGCCGGGCCCAGGTGGTGATCAACGAGATCCTCTACCACGCCCCCGAAGACCTGGAAGACCTGCAGTTCGTCGAGGTGCACAACGCCGGAGCCCAGCCGGTGGATCTCGGTGGGTGGTCCTTTTCCAAGGGCATCCGGTTCCGTTTCCCGGACGGCGCCCGACTTGAGGCTGGCGGGTTCCTGGTGCTCACGGTCGACGCCTCCCGCTTCGGCCAGCACTACCCCGGGGTGCCCGTCGCCGGGGTCTTCAGCTCGCGCCTGAGCCGGAAGGGAGAGCGCCTGGAGTTGCAGGATGGCACCGGCCGGCCGATCGACTCGGTGCGCTTCAGCGATCGCTCCCCCTGGCCTGCCGGGGCCGATGGTCGCTCCGGCTCCCTCGAGCGCATCTGCCCGAAAGCCCCCGGCGACGAGCCCGCCAACTGGGTGTCGTCGCCGCTCTCGAAGACCCGGGAAACCCCGGCCGGCACTCCGGGCCGGGTCAACATCGGGCACTCGCCCGTGCCGCTGCCGGTGATCCGCTCGGTGACGTTCTCGCCGGAGGTGGCCCGCCCGGGGGAATCGGTCACCGTCGAGGCGACCCCCGGCGTCATGGATCCCCCCGCCACGGTGAACCTGCGGTACCGGTTGGCCGGCCCCGGGTTCGAGCGTGACGAGAACGTGATCTCGATGGCCAAGACCGCCTCCGGCAAGCATGCCGTGACCGTCCCGGCACCTCCCGCCGGCCAGTTGCTCCGCTTCCGGGTCGAGGCGGTCTCCCCAGCGGGCGCCACGCGCCTGTTCCCGGCCGAAACCGAGCCCCGGCCCGCCTTCTCCGTGCTCGGCCTCGAGTCGACGCCCCCGGCCCAGGTGCCCATCGCCTGGGTGATCCACACCTCGGAAGCCGAGAGGCAGGCCGCCGAGGAACGTGTGGCCGCCCCGCTCTGGGGCGGGCCACCGCCCCCCAATCCCGAGCGCGAGGTCCGTCAGCGCGCCCAGAAACTCCTCGAGGAGATGCTCGACCTGTCGCCGGCCTGGTATGCCATGGCCTTCGGCCTGGGTTCCGACGAGGCGGCTCGCGTGGCTCGTGTGTCGCGGCTTCGCCCCCGGTGGTTCAGCGCCATCGAGGCCCGGCAGGCCTGGGTGTCGCAGCGGCTCGATCCACCGGGCCTCGCCGACCGCATCGAAAAGCTTCCCGAGGAAGCCGGCCGCTGGCTGGAGTCCACCTTGGATGGGCTTGCGGGGGAGTTGTCCGAGCCGGAGCGGACCGCCTGG
>JBIKMQ010000032.1:0-9644 GCA_044359215.1 Candidatus Chromulinivoraceae bacterium | reverse complement strand
CCACCCAGGATGTGGAGGCCCTCTCCGCAGGGGTCCTGCGGATCGCCGCCGACGGCCCGGCCGAGGGCGACACCATCGAGGTCGGGCGGGTGCTGGGGTGGATCCTGGCACCCGGGGAATCGATCCCGACGACCCAGCCCGCCGGGACCGGGGCGACGGCCGCGGCATCTTCCGCGACCGCGCCCACAGCGCCGACCGACGGGCTGACCACGGACACCCCCTCGGACCCGCCGGCCCAGCCTCCCTCCGGCCCCGGACCTTCCGATCGGCCTCCAGCCTCCCCCAGAGCCCGACGGGCCGCCCGGCAGCACGGCATCGACCTGGCGACCTTGAGCCCGACAGGTCGGGGAGGTCGCCTGCGCGAGCGGGACGTGCTCACGGCCGCTGCCGGACGAGCCGATCCCGGGGAGATCCCCGGGGCGCCGCAGGGGTGGACATCCGTGCCGACGCCTCCGATGCGACGGATCATCGCCGCCCGCCTCGTGCAGGCGCGGCGCGAGACCGTGCCCGTGACCCTGACGGCCCGCGCCGACGCGACCGCCCTGGTGGCCCTGCGACGACACCTCAAGTCCGAGGCCGCACCAGGCGAATCGGCACCCACCCTCAACGACCTGCTGCTCAAGCTCACGGCCGAGGCCCTGAGCCTTCATCCGATGATCGCCGCGGTCTGGGCCGATGATCGGCTGCTCCTGCCCCGCTCGATCCACCTCGGCCTGGCCGTGGACACCGAGGCGGGGCTTCGGGTGCCGGTCGTCCGCGACGTCGGCACCTCGACGCTCGAGGAGATCGCCGCCGCCACCCGGCGCCTCATCGCCGAAGCCCGGTCCGGGCGCATCACCCCGGCCGACCTGCAGGGAGGCTGCTTCACCCTCACCAACCTCGGATCTCTAGGCATCGAGGCCTTCACCCCGGTGCCCAATCCGCCCGAGTCGGCCATCCTGGGAGTGGGAACGATCGTCCGCGACGTCGTGGCCCTCGAGGACGGCGGCTTCGCCGCCCGCGAGCGCTTGACCCTGAGCCTGACCTTCGACCACCGCGTGAACGACGGGGCCGCCGCCGCCCGGTTCCTGCAATCCCTCCGCGGATTGATCGAGAACCCACCTTTCCCCATCCGCTGAAACCCGATCCCCGATGACCGTCCCACTCCACGATCAAGTCGCCCTCGTCACCGGTGCCGCCGGGGCGATCGGGCAGGCCATCTGCGCCTCGCTTGCCGCCAACGGCGCCCGGGTGTTCTGCGCCGACATCGACCTCGAGGGTGCCCGGCGCCTCGCCGCCGGACTGCCCGGGGCCACGGCCCTCCGCATGGACGTCACCGACGAGGCCGAGACCGCCGGCGGGGTCGAGCGGATCGTCTCGACGCATGGCCGCCTCGACCTGCTCGTCAACAACGCCGGGATCAACACCATGGCCCACCGGGTCAACATCGACGCGTTCCCCGCGGAGGAATGGGATCGGATCCTGCGTGTGGACCTGACGGGCCCCTTCCTCGTCAGCCGGGCCGCCGCCAAGCCCATGCTCGCGCAGGGCTCGGGCCGCATCGTCAACATCGCCTCCGTCCTCGGCCTGGTGCCGGCCCGCTTGCAATGCGCCTACACCGCCGCCAAGGCCGGCCTGGTGAACCTCACGCGCACCATGGCCATCGAGCTGGGATCGAAGGGCGTGCTCACCAACTGCATCGCCCCAGGCTCGATCCTGAGCGAGGGCACACGGAAGCTCTTCTACGGGGCGGACGGCACGTTCAACGACCGGGTCCAGGCCATGCTGTCGCATGTTCCGCTCGGCCGGCCGGGCCGACCCGAGGAGATCGCCCACGCCGTGCTGTTCCTGGCCGCGCCCGGGAGTTCCTACATCAACGGCGCGGTGATCCCCGTGGACGGCGGCTGGATCGCCGGATACTCCCGCGATTTCTGAACGCCCGTCCGCGGACAGGCTCCGGGCGCCGGTCAGGACAACACGGCCCGGACCACCTCCCCGTGGACGTCGGTCAGGCGCCGCTCGAGGCCGTTGTGGTAGTAGGTGAGCCGCTCGTGGTCGAGCCCGAGCAGGTGCAGGATGGTGGCGTGGAAATCATGCACGGTGACCACGTCGTGGACGGCCTTGTAGCCGAACTCGTCGGTGGCCCCGTGGCTGAAGCCGCGCTTGACCCCCGCCCCGGCCATCCAGCAGGTGAACCCGGCCGGGTTGTGGTCACGCCCCTTGGCGCCCTTCTGGAAGGTCGGCATGCGCCCGAACTCCGTGCACCAGACCACCAGCGTGTCGTCCAGCAGCCCCCGCTGTCGCAGGTCGATGAGCAGGCCCGCCGTGGGCTTGTCGAGCACCGGTCCGTGCACCGCGTACTGGCTGGCGATGTCCTTGTGGCCGTCCCAGTTGCTGGCCCCTTCACCGCCCGTCTGGTAGGCGCCGTTGAAGAGCTGGACGAAGCGCACCCCCTTTTCGACGAGCCGCCGGGCCAGGATGCAGTTGCGGGCATAGGCGGCCCGCAGGTCCTTGATCTTCGTGCCGCCCTCGTCCGCGCCGTAGAGCCTTAGGATGTGCTCCGGCTCGCTGGACAGGTCGGCCACCTCCGGCACGGCCAGTTGCATGCGGGCGGCCAGCTCATAGCTGGCGATGCGGGCGGCCAGCTCGGTGTCGCCCGGGAAGCGCTCGGCATGGCGTTCGTTGAGGCGCTGGAGGAACCCGCGGGTGGCCGCGTCGGAGGCGGCGGTGATGCCACCCGGGGTGGCCAGGTTGCGGATCGGGTTCGTGGCGTTGAACTCGGTGCCCTGGAAGGCCGCCGGCAAGAATCCGGGCGCCCAGTTGTTGACGCTGTTCTGGGGCTTGCCGCGCGGGTCGGGGATGGCCACGTAGGCGGGGAGGCTCTGGTCGTCGCTGCCGAGGGCGTAGGTCATCCACGCACCCAGGCTGGGAAAACCGTCCAGCGTGTAGCCGGTGGACATGTAGTTCTCGCCAGGCCCGTGCGTGTTGGTCTTGCCCTGCATCGAGTGGATGAAGCACATCTCGTCGGCGAGGGCGCCCAGGTGGGGCAGCAGGTCCGAGATCATCTTGCCGCTCTGGCCGCGGGGCCGGAACTCCCACGGACTCTTGTTCAGGGCCCCCTGCTCGCCCTGGAAGGTGATGAGCTTGTCGGTGCCCGGCATGGGCTGGCCGTGCCGACGGATGAGCTCGGGCTTGTAGTCGAAGGTGTCGAGTTGGCTGCAGGCGCCACTACAGAAGATCACCAGCACGTTCTTGGCGCGCGGGGCGAAGTGCGACTGTCGGGCGCCATACGGACGCCCCGGCGCGATGGCCGGGCGGAAGGGTTCCTTGCGGGCGACGCTCTGGGCCAACAGGCCCTGTCGGCCCAGCAGATGGGCCAAGGCGATGGACCCGAGGCCCAGGCCGGTGTCGCCCAGGAAGCGCCGCCGATTCAGCAGCGGGCTGTGGAGGGCGGGCGGGATCGGCGCGTTCATGGGATGAAGAGGAACTCGTTGGCGTTGAGCATACCCCGGCAGAAGGCCTGGAGTCCCTCGGCGCGGACGAAGGCCGTCGCCTCGGCCGCCTCGGTGGCCTGCGGGGTGCGGTTGAAGGCCAGGGTCCAGGCCGCCCGCACCTGAGACTCGGGCGCCTCACCGGCCTCGCGCCGCAACCGGTCGGCGAAGGTCTTCGACTGGTCGAGGATGAAGCGGCTGTTGAAGAGGTTCAGGGCCTGGAGCGGCGTCGTGGAAACGCTGCGCCTGGGCATGACCAGGCTGCCATCCGGGCAATCGAAGGCCCCGAAGATGCCGTCCTGCTCCATGCGCACCTTGAAGGCGTAGACCATGCGCCGCGTGTCCTCGGGCCCGAAGGCCTCCTTGGGGTGGTAGTGGTAGACGTTCTCGCGGTCCACCGCGTGCAGGTAGAAGCCCGGGCCCCCGCGGGCACGATCCAGGTTGCCGCTCACGGCCAGGATGCTGTCGCGGATGCCCTCGGCCTCCAGCCGCCGTGGCGGGAAGCGCCACAGCAACCGGCTGCCCGCATCGACCGCCAGACCGTCTTTCCGGGGCGCGCCCGACTGCCGCCAGGTGGCCGAGGTGAGGATGCGCCGCTGAAGGTGCTTGAGGCTCCAGCCATGCTCCATCAGGTCGCTGGCCAACCAGTCGAGCAACTCGGGGTGCGAGGGCCTGGAACCGTTCCGGCCGAAGTCGTTGGGCGTGTCCACCAGGCCCACCCCGAACTGGTGCTGCCAGAGGCGGTTGACGATCACCCGGGCCGTCAGGGGGTTGTCCCGGTCGGCGATCCAGTCGGCCAGCGCCAGCCGCCGGTCGCGCTCCGGGGCGTTGGTCGACAGGGTCAGGGGGCGGAACAGGGCGAGGGTGCCCGGGGAAACGACCTCGCGCTTCTGCAGCGGATCGCCGCGATGCAGTCGGTGCGTCGCGCCCGGCTGTGAAAACGTTCCGGAATACACGGTTGGCGTCTTCGCCAGTTCGCCCTTCTCCCGGCGCGCCGCCTCGAGCTCCGCGAGCCAACGCCGGCCTTGGGCCGCCGCGGCGTCGGCGAGGCCCTCGAAGCGGTACACCGGACCGGACGGCTTGGTCTCCGGGCCGGCATGGGGAGCACGGTCGTCGGAGGTCGCCACCGTCCGCCAGGCCCCGGGCTCGGTCGCCACCTCGATCCGGTACCGGGTCGCCACGCGGTCCTTGAATTGCCCCTCGCGATCCCGTCCCCAGACCACGCGGTCGATGCGCTCGGTCTTGGGAAACTCCAACTGCACCCACCCCTGCCCGGCCTCGCTGGAGATCCACGATCGGCCATTGCCGGTGCGCCCGTCGTTCACGTGCTCCAGCTTGTGGATCTCGTACCCGGCAAGGGTGCCCGACGCCGACGGCCTGGTGCCGGCCGAGGCGAGCGCGACGTTGCGCTCACCGGACCAGGCCTCGAGCTCGTCGAGGCACGGTTCGCCACCGGAAGTGGCCAGGATGGTGAAGCGCAGGAACCGCGCCGGGGTGGCGGGGAAACGGTCGTCGTTGACCCTGGCATCGACGGCCGGGCGCTTCTTCGACACGGGACCGGTCTCCAGGGCGGAAGCCTCGGAACGGAAGACCTCCAAGCGTTTCTCCAGGTCCGCGACCCGGGCCTCCAGCCGCCTCAGCGCCTCGGCCCGCTCCGGGGGCGGGGGCAGCGGGCGTTCCCCGTGCTGGACGCCCGAGAAGATCGCCGACATGGCGTAGTACTCGGTGTGCTGGATGGGGTCGAACTTGTGGGTGTGGCAGCGTGCACAGCCCAGGGTCAGCCCGAGGAAGGCCGTGCCGGTGGTGCCGACCATGTCGTCGATCTCGTCGGCGCGCTGCATCGCCGTGAGCGTGATGTCGGGGCTCTTGACGATGTCCACCGGCCCGGCCACGAGGAACCCCGTGGCCACATCGACCCCCAGGGCGTCGCCGGCGATCTGCTCGCGCAGGAAGCGGTCGTAGGGCTTGTCGGTGTTGAAGGCCTCGATGACGTAGTCGCGGAAGCGCCAGGCGCTCAGCCGCTCCCGGTTGGTCTCGAAGCCGTTGCTCTCGGCGAAGCGGACCACATCGAGCCAGTGCCTGCCCCAACGCTCGCCATACCGGGGGTCCTCAAGCACCCGGTCCACCAGCCGTTCGAAGGCTCCGGGCGCCCGGTCGGCGAGGAAGGCCGACACTTCCTCCGGCGTCGGCGGCACACCGAGCATCACCAGGTGAAGCCTCCGGATCAGCGTTGCCGGGTCGGCCTCGGTCGAGGGCTTCAGCCCGCTCCGGGACAGGCGCTCCCCGATGAAGGCATCGATGGGATTCAGCGACTCCGAGGGTGCCTTCGAATGCGGAATCGCCGGACGGACCACGGGTTGGAACGCCCAATGCGGGCCCGCGGGAGTCGATTCCAGCCCCTTCGTCAACTCGGCCGCGACCAGGGGTGATGGATGGAACGAAAGCATCAGCCCCAACGAGGCCAACGAGAGCATCCCCCACCGACGGAGACCCTGCCCCCGGGCCGAGGCCGAGGCTGAAGCCGTGTTTGGACTCGTCTCGAGGGCTCCCCTGGGGTTCATACGGTGGTCACTCCTTGGTCTCGGTGGACACGGCCCGGATCGTCACGATGCGGCCCTTGGCCATGCGCTTGAGCGTGAGCTTGAGGTCGCCCTTCTCGGCGGCCACCAGGCGTTCGAAATCGGCCACCGTCGAGACCGGTTGGTCCTGCACATGGGTGATCAGTTCGTAGGGCTTCACGCCCGCGACGCTCGCCCGGCCACCCGGCTCGATGCGCGAGACCACCACGCCGGGCTCGTCGGCCTTGCGCTGGATGTAGCGGCGGACGTCGTAGGTGAGGTTGCGCACCGTGATGCCGAGGCTCTCGGACTTGAAGCGGGCCGCCGACTCGTAGTGGGTCGGTCCCGGCACGACCTCGAACTCGCGGCCCAGCAGCTTGCCCTCCTCGACGAATTCGGCGGTGACGCGCGTGCCGAAACCGAGGTCGGTGAGGGCCCGGGTGAAGGGGGTCTCGGCCGGCGGCCACGGCGTGGGGATGCGCTCGAAGAACTGGTCCCGGATCTCGTCGAGCCGCTCCCACGGGAATCCCTGGGACCGCGCGAAATCCTCCTCGAGCTGCACCTCGATCGGCACAGGCTGGGACGGGGCCCGGAGCCTGAGCAGCACCATGCCGGCCTGGATGCCGGCCTTGGCCGCCGGCGACTCGGGATGCACGTAGGTGACCAGGGCGCCGGTCTGCCCGTCACGCGTCTGGTCGGAGACCTTGTTGGCCCGGGCCAGCTCGCGGGTCAGCGGCTGCAGCTCCACGCCCAGCCACGCCAGGCGGTTTTCGTCGGCCTCCGACACCGGCACATTGGCCGGGTCGGCCGTGGCCGGCAGGCGACCCACCGCCTCGGCGATCTGCCGGGCCGTGGTGAGCTGCCGGCGTCCGGCGAAGGGATCGCGCACCCCGCCGATGAGCTCGCGACGGGCCACGGGCAGGGCGTAGAGCGCGCGGTCGAGGGTGAAGAGGAAGGTGTCCTTCACCTCCGGGTCGGGCAGCTCCGGATAGGCCTCGAGGCGTGCCCCGACCCGGACACCGGCGATGCGGGACTCGTGGAAGTACGCCGAACGGGTCTCGCCGCGCAGGTCGATCTCGGCGCGCAGCATCAACTGCCCCATCCGGTCGGCCGGGTGGACCGGATCGATGCGCAGAGCCTCACCCAGCGGTTGCTCGGGCTCGAGCACCAGGACTCCGAAATCCCTCAACGAGGCCACGAACTTCGCCGGCACGGACGGCTTGCCTCCGTCGCGCTGGATGGAGGCGCGCTCGAGGCGCGCGGTGATGCCGCTCCGGAGGGCCGCCAGCACGGCCACGCGGCCACCGGGCAAAAGCACGCCGAGTTCGTTGCGCTCGGTCGCCGAGTCGTCGGCCTCCTCGTCGCCCCGGGAACGCATGCGCATGGGATTCTGGCCCGGGGTCGCCTTGGGGCTGCGGAAGCTCAGACGCACCCGCACGAGGGTCCGGGCCGTCAGGGCCTCCAGCTCCTTGAGCTGCCCGGTGAAACCGGCCGCATCGATCATCTTCCAGTCGAGGGGGTGGCCGCGCCAGCGCTGGTCGGTGTCGAGGCGGTGGTTCATCACCAGACCCAGGGGGCGACCGGTGGCCGAGACGGCCAATCCCTGGTGGTCGAGGACACGGAAGGCCTGGCCTGACTCGGTCTGGAGGAACTGCCCCCCGAATGGCAGCACCACGCGGACCATCTGGCCGTCCTGGCGGTGGTAGCTGACGAGGCCGGCCGCCGCCTCGGAGGCCTTGGCCCCCTTGGCCGGGAAGGTCAGCGGTCGGGTCCCGGCAATGGGCTCATCGAGGGTCAGCACGAAGGCCCACTGGTCGACGCCGTAGGCGCTGATCCGGGCCGAGGTTCGGCCCTTGCCCTGTCGCACGGTGATGGACTGGATGAAGCGCGGATGCACGCAGGGATCCATGGCCACCACGGTCGTCGGTCCCACCAGGAAGCCGGTGGTCTCCAGCGGACGTTCCTCGGCGACGAGATCGGCCAGGCTGTTGGACCGCGGCCCCGTGGACTTGGGATCCTGGTCGAGGATGCCGTGGGGTGCATCGCCACGGTCGAACTGCAGGGTGAACTCCACCTGCACGAGGCCCGGGGCGACGTCGGCGATCCATCGGGCCGGATCCTTGGCCGCCGGGGCCGCCGTCGCCGGAACACCCCACCAGGCAACGGTCGACACGAGGAGCAGCAGGAGGAGGCGAGTCATGTGCCCCCGAGGTTAGGCCACCTCGCCGGAAACCTCCAATGGCCATCTTCGCCCCACCGGTCGACAGGACGGAACGATGTCCGGTCGATGTCCGGTCGATGTCCGGTCGATGTCCGGGGTCCGGCGTCCCGGGTCCAAAACCCATCCGATCCCTCGTCCCCCCGTCCCGCCTCGGCAGGCCTCGGCAGGCTGTGCGGTCAACGCTTCACCACGTCAACGCCTCACCAGCTCAGCGCCTGGAGCCGCCGCGAGACCTCCTCGGCGTTGGCGCGGCTGTTGAAGGCGCTGACTCGGAACCACCCCTCGCCATTGCTGCCGAAGCCGCTGCCCGGGGTGATGACCACATTGGCCTCATTCAGGATGCGGTCGAAGGCCTGCCAACTGGTGTGCCCCTTCGGCGCATCCACCCAGATGTAGGGCGCGTTCACGCCGCCGAACACCCGATGACCAGCCGCCTTGGCCCCGGCCACCAGGATCTTGGCATTGCCCATGTAGTGCTCGACCAGCGCCGCCACCTGGGCCTTGCCCTCCGGCGAATACAGGGCCTCGGCGGCCCGCTGGACGATGTAGGACACGCCATTGAACTTGGTGGTCATGCGGCGCGACCAGAGCGGGTGCAGGGGCTTGAACTCGCCCGACGCGCTCGAAGCCAGGAGCGTCTTGGGCACCACCGTGAACGCGCAACGGACCCCGGTGAACCCGCCGTTCTTGGAGAAGCTGCGGAACTCGATGGCGCACTCGCGGGCCCCCGGGATCTCGTAGATGGAATGCGGGATGGTCGGGTCGCTGATGTAGGCCTCGTAGGCCGCGTCGAAGAGGATGATCGAGCGGTGGGCCAGTGCGTACTTCACCCAGGCCTCGAGCTGGGCCCGCGAGGCCGTGGCCCCGGTCGGGTTGTTGGGCGAGCACAGGTAGATGACGTCCACCCGCTCCTTGGGCGGCTCGGGGATGAAGCCGTTCTGGGCGGTGCACGGCAGGTAGGTGATGCCCGCATAGGCGCCCGAGGCATCGGCCTCCCCGGTGTGGCCGACCATGACGTTGGTGTCCACATACACGGGGTACACCGGATCGGTGATGGCCATGCGGTTGGAGGAGCCGAGGATGTCGAGGATCGCGCCGCAATCGCACTTCGAACCGTCGCTCACGAAGATCTCGTCGTCGGCCACCTCGATGCCGCGGGCACGGAAGTCGTTCTGGGCAATCGCCGCCCGCAGCCACTCGTAGCCCTGCTCCGGTCCGTAGCCCTTGAAGGAGCTTCGCACGGCCATCTCGTCGACGGCCTTGTGGAGAGCGGTGATCACCGCCCCGGGCAGGGGCTCGGTCACGTCGCCGATGCCGCACCGGATCAACCGGGCCGCCGCCGCCGGGTTGGCGTCGTTGAACGCCTTCACCCGCCGTCCGATTTCAGGGAACAGG
>JBIKMQ010000559.1:0-2603 GCA_044359215.1 Candidatus Chromulinivoraceae bacterium | reverse complement strand
GAGGTGGAGAAGACTGTCGCGCAGGGCCTCGGCGTCGAGGCGGCGCCTTGGAAAGGCTCCGAGGAGCTCGTTGGCCGGATCACGGTCGATGGACGCCGGGCTCCGGACGGACGACTGGCGGTAGGTCCGCGAGCCCAGGATCAGGCGGTGGAGGGCCTTGGTGGAGCCTCCGGATGCGCGGAAGCGGGTCGCCAGCCAATCGAGGAGCTCCGGGTGGGATGGCGGGCGTCCCTGCCGGCCGAAATCGTTGGGGGTCGGAACCAGACCCCGACCGAAATGATGATGCCAGACCCGGTTCACCCAGACCCTGTCCACCAGCGGGTTTTCGGTGCCGGTGATCCAATCGGCAAGTTGGCGGCGACCGCTTCCTCCCGTCCCCTCCGGCAATGCGGCCCCACCGAGGACCTGCAGGAACCGACGCGGGACCGTCGCGCCGGGTCGTGCCGGGTCGCCCTTGAGCTGGATGCGCGCGTCGGCTGGTCGCTCCGATTCGGCGACGGCGTAGGCCATCTCGGCCAGCGGGGGTTGGCCGGCGTGGTCCGCCAAGGCCTTCTCGGCCTCCCGGACTGCGGCCTCGGCCGCCGACTTCCCGTCGGCCTGGGCCGACTTGAGGGCGTCCCGGGCTCGCTGGAGCCGCTGGCGCAACCGATCCGTCTCGGCTTGTCGCACCGACCACCGGGCCCTGAAATCGTCGAGGCGCTCCGGTGTCACGAGTGGCACGAGGTCGCGCTGCCGCTGATCCAGTTCGATGCCTGGCCAGGGGTAGCGGGTGCTGTGGAAGATCCCGTAGAGCGAGTAGTAGTCGGCGGTGGGTATCGGATCGAACTTGTGGTCGTGGCATCGCGCGCAGTTGAGGGACAGGCCGAGGAAGGCCCGTCCGAGGTTGTCCAGCGTGTCCTCGATGGTCAGGTGCTGCGGATAGTCCTCCACGCGCGACCCGAACCGCCGGGCGCCCGCGATGTAGCCGGTGGCGATGATCCGCCCAAGGCGTTCGTCCGGCGTTCCGCCCGGGACCAGGTCTCCGGCGATCTGGTCGCGGACAAATTCGTGGAACGGTTGGTCGCGGTTGAATGCCCGGATCACCCAGTCGCGGTAGCGGTGGAGTTGCGGCACCGGGAAGTCTGAGTTGTCGCCGGCCGTGTCGGCGTAGCGCACCACGTCGAGCCAATGGCGTCCCCAGCGCTCGCCATAGCGCGGCGACTCCAGGAGCGAATCGACGACCCGTGCGAAGGCCTCTGCAGAGGGGTCCCGGGCGTAGTCCTCGACGACGGCGGGGTCCGGAGGCAACCCGGTGAGATCGAAGGCGGCCCGGCGGACCAGCGCCCGGGGTTCGGCGTCGTCCGAGGGGCCGAGACCTGCCGCCTCAAGCCGCGACAGGACGAACGAGTCCAGCCCGTTGGCCGGCCACCCGGTTCCTTGGACCCCGGGAATCGGAGGGTCTGTCACCGGGCGGAAAGCCCACCAGGAGCGGGCTTGGTTCCAGTCGATCGAGGCCCGGGAATCCCGGGAGGCGACCGTGTCTCGGGTCCGGGGATCCGGTGCGCCCATCCGAACCCAGGTGACCAAGTCGCGGATGGCCTGCTCGGGCAGCGGCGCGCGTGGCGGCATGGCGAGGTTGGGATCGGTACGGCGGACCGCCTGGATCAGCAGGCTGGATTCGGGGTCGCCCGGTGTGATCACCGGCCCGCTGTCTCCGCCGCGCACGATGCCCGCCCGCGAGTCGAGCAGCAGACCGCCCTTCGATTTCCCGGTCTGCGTGCCGTGGCATTCCTGGCAATGCTCTGCAAGGACCGGACGGATCCGGCTCTCGAAGAAGGCCACCTGCTCCGGGGTGGGTTCCGCGACGAAGCGAGGGGCCTCGGGTCTGGGGATCGGCCCGGTGCCGGACCAGACCTCGATCCCGGAGAGGTTGGCCGCACCGTGTCCGGGTCCTTTTGCCGCGATGCGGATCACGGTGTTGGTGCCCTCGATGCGGACGGGCCAAGGCCCCAGGCGATGCCATGAGCCGGCCTGCCCGCTGTGGAACTTCTCCTCCACCACCCGGTCATTGAGCAACAGGTCGAACTGCTCGCTGTGGTTGTCCTCCCAGACGTAGGCAACCACCTGGTAACTGCCCGTCGGAACCTCCGTCAGCGCCACCTCGAAGCGGTTGCCCAGTCGGCTGCTGCGGATCATCCTGGCCCGCGTCGGGTCGGTGGCGGGGCGCAGGGCCACCTGCTGGTTCTCGAAGGCCTTGCCACCGAGCACCCGGTTGGTGGTGGCCTCGCCTTCCCAGGCGCGCCCGTCGAGGATCAGCGGGGGACCGTTCAGGTTGATGGCGCGGTAGAAGAGCGCCTCGTGGCCGCGGACCCCTGCGCCGGGAAGCAGCATTCCCAGAACCCAAAGCAGGGTTGCGAGGGTGGGGATGGACCGGGCCGGGCTCACGTGGGTGCTGGGATACTCCTCGACCAGTCGACCCGGTTTTTCAAGTTCCGACTCGGTCCCCTGGAGCCTGCCGATCCCCCGGGAGGTGCCGGACCAACGCACGCGTTGACCGTCCGGAAACCCGGGCGATAGCCTTGGAACGCCGCCCGGTCCGAGGAAGTCCCTCGGTGGCGGCCCTT
>JBIKMQ010000031.1:0-9677 GCA_044359215.1 Candidatus Chromulinivoraceae bacterium | reverse complement strand
GATGCGGTCGCTCAACTGGCCCCACCAGGGGGCAAAGACCAGTTGCATGAGCGAGTACACCCCCATGGCCGCGCCGATCTGCCAGCCCTGGGCGCCGTAGCGCTCGGCGTACTTGGGCAGCAGGGGCAGGCAGATGCCGAAGCCGATCAGGTCGATGAAGACCGTCAGGAAGATGACCAACAGCGGGGGGCCGGACCTCATGGTGCGGCCGAGCTTGGAACGGCCATCCGGCCCGGGGCAATGGTCGAATGATCACCGACCCGCAGCGTCCGCCGCTGGATCAGTGCCCGGCACGCAGCGTGCACTGGCCCTTCAGAAGCCGCACGCAGCAGGTCAGCCGGAACTTCTCGGGGTCCTTGTTCCACTGGTCGAGCACGTCGAGTTCCTCGTCGGTCGGGGGCGAGAGGTTTTCCATGCCCGACACGACCTCGGCCGCACAGGTGCCGCAGGAGCAGTTGAAGCAACCGGCCTCCATCTCGACACCGGCCAATTCCCCGGCCTCGACCAGCAACTCCCCGTCGGGAACTTCGGCGGATTTCTGGGCGGGCAGTATCGTGATCGTGGCCATGATGATGAATCGGACGGGCGGAGCAATAGCGGCGGGCGCCGTGAAGTCAACCCGGGGAATCTCCCGGGCCGCACCGGCTCAGGCCAGCACGCCCCGGATCACCTCGCCATGCACGTCGGTGAGCCGCCGGTTGATGCCGTTGTGGTAGAAGGTGAGCTTCTCGTGATCGATGCCCAGGAGGTGGAGGATGGTGGCGTGGAGATCGGGGATGGTCACCCGGTTCTCGCCCACCGAGTAACCGATCTCGTCGGAGCTGCCGTAGCGGTGGCCCGGGCGGACCCCGGCGCCCGCCAGGAAGGTGGTGAACGCGGTGGGATGGTGGTCGCGACCGGGATTGTTGATGCCCTGCGTCACCGGGCTGCGGCCGAATTCGGTGGACCACACGAAGAGCGTGTCCTCGAGCATGCCCCGTTGCTTGAGGTCCTGGATGAGCGCGGCCACCGGGCGGTCCATGGTGGCGGCCTGGGTGTCGTGGTTCTCGCGCAGGTTCTCGTGGCCGTCCCAGTTGATGCGTGGGCTGCCGAAGGCGCCTCCGTTGATGATCTGCACGAAGCGCACGCCGCGTTCCAGCAGTCGTCGCGCCATCAGGCAGTTGCGGGCGAAGCCCTTGTTGGCCGGGTCGTCGAGCCCGTAGAGCCTGCGGGTGGCCTCGCTCTCGCCGTCGAAGCCGGTGGCCTCGGGGATGCTCACCTGCATGCGCGCCGCCAGTTCGTAGGAGCGCAGCCGGGCGGCGAAGGCCCGGTCGCCCGGATGGGCCGAGGCGAAGGCTCCATTGACCTCGTTGAGCATCCGCAGGTCGGCCGACCGGGCCTCGGCGGTCACCGAGGCGGGCGTCTCGAGGTCCACCACCGGCTCCTTCGCCTGGGTGCGGAAGGGGACCCCCTGGTGGTTGGCGGGCAGGAAACCGGAGGTCCAGTTGATCGATCCACCCGCCGGCAGACCCCGGGGATCGGGCAGCACCACGAAGGCGGGCAGGTTCTCGTTCTCGGTGCCCAGCCCGTAGCTCAGCCAGGCCCCCATGCAGGGGAACCCGTTGAGGGTGAACCCGCTGTTCATGTGGAAGGTCGCCGGGGTGTGGTTGTTGCTCTTGGCGAACATCGAGTGGATGAAGCACAGGTCGTCGGCGCATCCTGCGAGGTTCGGCAGCAGGTCGCTCACCCAGGCCCCGCTCCGCCCCCGCTGGCGGAACCGGTAGACGCTCTTCATCAGCTTCCCGGGTTGCCCGAAGAAGCCCAGGTTCTCTCCGCGCCCCTTCAACTCGGTGCCATCCACCCGCTCCAGTTCGGGCTTGTAGTCGAAGGTGTCGAGATGGCTCACCCCGCCGCAGCAGAACACCTGCACGATGCGCTTGGCCCGGGGCCGGTGGTGCAGCGTCGGCCCGCCCGGGAGGGCCGCGACCGGGGCGCCGAGGACGCGGTCCCGCGCCAGCAACCAGGCCAGGGCGATGTGGCCCAGGCCACCCACCGTGCCGGAGAGGAAGTGCCGGCGATCGAGCCGTGGAGATTCAGCGGACATAGACGAACTCGGTGGTGTTGAGGAGGACCCAGGCGACGTGCGGCCAGCCGCGATCCCGGCCGGCCTCGAGGGCCATGCGGGCCTCGCCGGCCCGCGGGCTGCGACCCAGGACCAGTCGCCACAACGCCTCGACCGTGGCGGTGTCGTCGTCGCCCGCGAGGGCCCGGGCCCGACGGGCGAGGTGGTCGGCCTGTCGCAAAACGAAGCCGCTGTTCATGAGCCCGAGGGCCTGGAGCGGCGTGGTGGTGACGCCCCGGCGGGGCGTGCGGACCGACGGGTCGGGACAGTCCAGCGCGTCGAGCAGCGGTTCCTTGCCGGAGTTGATGTTCATCCGGTACACGGTGCGCCGGTTGAACTCCGGGGTGCCCTTGTCCACCAGGTGGTAGAAGGTGGCCCCGTACTCGCTGGTGGTGAACGGCCGGAAGCTCGGGCCGCCGAGCTGCAGGTTGAGTTCGCCGCTGACGGCCAGCATGCCATCGCGGATGGCCTCGGCCTCGAGCCGCCTCGGGGGAAAGCGCCACAGCAGCACGGCATCGGCATCGACCTCGAGCGCCTCGGGCCGGCTTGCGGACGACTGGCGATAGGTCTCGGACGAGACGATGAGGCGATGCAGGGCCTTGAGGCTCCAACCCCGGGCCATGAATTCCGAGGCGAGCCAGTCCAGCAGCTCCGGGTGGCTCGGCGGCGTTCCGCTGCGACCGAAGTCGCTGGGCGTGGGCACCAGGCCCTGGCCGAAGTGGAAGCCCCAGACGCGGTTGACCATCACGCGGGCGGGCAGGGGATTGCGGGGATCGGCCAGCCAGTCGGCGAAATGGCGACGTCGATCGGCCTCCGGCGCGTCGGGAGCCAGCCCGAAATCCCCGGGCAGGGGTCCGAGCGCCGACAGTCCCGCCGGGCTTACGGTGTCGCCCGGGGACTTCACGTCGCCGCGCCGCAGGACCCGGGTCGGGACCGGTTGCTCGCGGCGACCTGCATAGGCCAGCGCGCCGGGCTTGTCCTCGGCCTGCAGACGCTTGCGGGCCGCCTGGATCCGCTGGAGTGCCGCCTCGCGGTCGCTTGCCTCGGCCGGCGTCAGGCGGGCCAGCACCAGGGCCAGCGGCGGTCCTCCGCCCCCTTCCTGGAACAACGTCCCGATCTCGGCGGGCGACAGGGCCCGGTCATGCACAGCCGCCTGGCGCACGGCCCCGGTCAGCCAGGGCTTGCCGCCGCCCTCATGGCGTCGGCCGAGGGCGATGCGCGCGTCGCCGGCGGTGAAGGTGAGCAACTCGGGCACCTCGTGGGGCTGACCGTACGGTTGGCCATTGCGGTAGAGGGCCACCTTGCGGTCCGCGGAGTACACGGCGGCCACGTGCACCCAGTCGGTCGGGGCGGCCGATTCCTCGGGTCCTTCAACGTCCCGGGTGCGGTGGAACCCCTCGCTGCCGGCCATCCACTTCCGGGGTTGCCGCTCGGCGAAGACGATCGCATCGAAAACCCGACCATCGCCGCGCTCGACGGAGATCGCCGCGCCGCCACTCTGCTGGAGGTCCGACAGGCGGACCCACGCGCTGAGGGTCTTTTCGCGCAGATCGCGGGGCAGGGGGGCGGACTGGAAATAGGCCCCGGGCTTGGGCAGTTCGAGCACCCCGCCGGCCACGCGGGCCCCACCCTTGGGTTCCCCGGCCAGCTCGGCCGACGCCGGTTGGGCGAAGTGCCACTGGAACACCGGCACCGGGGCCGCGGCCACGCTCCGGGTGTCGCGGGGCACACGGGAGGTCGCCCGGGCCTCCAGGGCGCCCACCCGGCGCTGGTCGGACTCGATCTCCCGATGCAGGGCCCGCTTGCGCTCTTCGCGGCGGCGCAGGTCGTCGCTGCCCTCGATGGACCGATCCCCGTGGCGGACCCCGTCGAACACGGCCTTTACCCGGTAGTAGTCGGCCAGCGGGATGGGGTCGAACTTGTGGTCGTGACAACGCGCGCAGTTGACCGTCAGGCCGAGGAAGGTCTGGCCCACCACGCTGACCAGGTCGTCCATCTCCTCCTCCCGGGTGATGGCCCGTTGGGTGGCGTTGGCCTGGGAGTTGCCGGCCTGGTCCCACGGCCCCGAGACCAGCAGGCTCGAGGCGACGATCCCCTCGGAGCGCACCGGTTCGAGCACATCTCCGGCGACCTGCTCGCGGAGGAACCGGTCGTAGGGCAGGTCGGCGTTGAAACTGCGGATCACATAGTCGCGGTAGGGCCAGGCGTGATCGCGCAACCGGTCGTACTCGAAGCCCTGGCTCTCGGTGTAGCGCACGACATCGAGCCAATGCCGGGCCCAGCGTTCCCCGTGCCGGGGCGAGGCCAGCAGGCGCTCGACCAGGGCCTCATACCGGGCCGGTGACGGGTCTTTCGCAAAGTCGTCCACCACCTGCGGTTCAGGCGGCAGGCCAACGAGGTCCCAGTGCAGGCGCCGGACCAGGTCCCGGGGCGAGGCCGGGGGATTCGGTGCGAGTCCGCGGGCCTTCTGGGCCGACCGCACGAACGCGTCGATGGGGTTCAGCCCATCGAAGCCGGCGGGCATCCCGGGGCGGACCAGCGGACGGAATGCCCAATGGTCGTGGGTCGGGCGCCCCGAAGCACCCGGGGATCCAGGTCGGCTCAGCGTCTCGGCGGCCAACAGCGACACCGACACGGCCATCAGGCTCCCGCAGCGCGCGATCCACTGGAAACGGCGCGCCTTGCGGCTCTGGGCGGGAAACGTCATGGGCTGTGCGGAGGATCAAGCCGCAGAGTCGGCGATGACGCAAGCCGGGGCCCGCCCCAAGTGCGGGAGTGGCCCGCATCCCAGGTTTCGAGGGGCGACGCGGTCCGCCCCGGGGGACGATCGGTCGCCCCCCCTCTCTCACTCGACCTGGGTCTCCGGCGCAGTGGGCTTGGGCGGTTGCTTCGCCCGATGGGCCTCACGGGCGGCCCGGACCTTCTCGGTGGGCACATACTGGGCGATGAACTGGCGGCGGAACTCCCCGAAGGTGCCGTTGCGCAGGTGCATTCGCACATCGGCCATGACCTTCAAAAAGAAATGGCTGTTGTGGATGCTCACCAGGCGCAGCCCGAGGATCTCGTTCACGTTGAGCAGGTGGCGGATGTAGGCCCGGGTGTGGTGCCGGCAGGCGAAGCATTCGCAGCCCGGCTCGATGGGGTCGAAGTCGGCCTTCACGGCGCCACCCTTGATGGCGAAGGTGCCCTTCGAGGTGAAGGCCGTGCCGTTGCGGGCCACGCGGGTCGGCAGCACGCAATCGAACATGTCCACGCCGCGGGCCACCAGTTCGATGAGCTGGGCCGGCGTGCCCAGCCCCATGGCATAGCGGGCCTTGTTCTCGGGCAGGTGCGGCTCGGAGATCTCCACCGCCTGCATCATCTCGGGCTCGGGCTCGCCCACGCTCACCCCGCCGATGGCGTAGCCGTCGAAGTTCATCTCCACGAGCGCCTCGGCGCATTTCTTGCGCAGGTCGGGGTGGTGGGTGCCCTGGACGATGCCGAAGACGAGTTGACCATCGGCGCGCGGCTGGGCCTTGCATTCGGCCGCCCAGCGCAGCGTGCGCTTCACGGCGCGGTTCACCTCGTCGCGGTCGGCGGTGTGGGGAGGGCACTCGTCGAAGACCATGGCGATGTCCGAGCCGAGCGTCCGCTGGATCTCCATGCTCTCCTTGGGCCCGAGGAAGATCGGGGAACCGTCGAGGTGGCTGCGGAACTCCACACCGTGCTCGCGGATCTTGCGGATCTTGCCGAGCGAGAACACCTGGAAGCCGCCGGAGTCGGTGAGGATCGGCCCCGACCAGTTCATGAATCGGTGCAGACCGCCGGCCTGCCGGATGATGTCCATGCCCGGGCGGATCGACAGGTGGTAGGTGTTGCCCAGGAGGATCTGCGTGCCCATCTCCAGCAATTCCCGGTTGTCGAGGGCCTTGACGCTGGCCTGGGTGCCCACCGGCATGAAGACGGGGGTCTCGATGGCGCCATGCGCCGTGTGCAGGCGGCCCAACCGGGCCCTGGAGGACGGATCCTTGGAGAGGAGTTCGAACACGGCGCCGACTGTGCGCCAAAACCCTGCCGATGGATAGGGGTTGGCCTCGGGCGGGCGGGCCGGCGACTCCCGTGCCTTGGCGGGCCTGGGCCCATCGGCGGTTTCGGGATTGGCGGGCGGGGCCCGGTGGGCGATCCTCTCGCTGTTCATGAAATCCTACCGGCTCAATCGGCTGTTCAACGCCAAGTCCAACCGTTGCTTCGATGTGGCGATGGACCACGGCTTCTTCAACGAGTGCGGGTTCCTCAGCGGCATCGAGGACCTCGGCAAGGCGGTGCAGACCGTGGTGGCGGCGGCCCCCGACGCGGTGCAGTTGACCGTGGGGCAGGCCCGCCACCTGCAGGCCCTGCCCGGCAAGGACAAGCCCGCGCTGGTGCTGCGGACCGACGTGGCCAACGTCTACGGCCAGGACCTGCCGCGCAGCCTCTTCAGCCGCATGATCGACGCCCCGGTCGAACAGGCCCTGCGCCTCGATGCCACCTGCGTGGTGGTGAACCTCTTCCGCATCCCGGGCCAGCCCGAGGTCACCGACCAGTGCATCCAGAACATCCTGCGCATCAAGCCCGAGTGCGACCGCTATGCGATGCCGCTGATGATCGAGCCGCTGGTGTTTCAGCCCAACGCCAAGGCCGGCGGCTACATGGTGGATGGCGACGTGCAGAAGATCCTGCCACTTGTGCGCCAGGCCGTCGAACTCGGGGCCGACATCATCAAGGCCGACCCCACCGACGACGTGTCGGTGTACCACCGCGTGGTGCAAATCGCCGGCGGCATCCCGGTGCTGGTCCGGGGCGGCGGCAAGGCCTCCGACAGCGAGATCCTGCAGCGCACCGAGCAGCTCATCGCCCAGGGCGCGGCCGGCATCGTCTATGGCCGCAACATCATCCAGCACGCCAACCCGGCCGGGATGACCCGGGCCTTGATGTCCCTGGTGCACGAGGGGACCACCGCCGCCCAGGCGGCCGGCTTCCTGGCCTGACCCGTCGACGGTCTGGGCCACAGGTGCGGATCGAGCAGGGGTGGGCTGACCGTTCCAATCGCCTTCGCCCTCGTTCCGGAGAGATGAACCGCCGGCCCCCCCCGGGTGGAATTGCCGAGGGAATTTTGTGTGGCCTTACGATGGCCCTTTGGACCCGAGCAAATCCGCTTGTTATCGGTGAGGTTGGCGTTTGGGTCAGCAGGATCACATGCGAAAACCCCGGGGTTCCTTTGGGGTGAAGGTCCGCCGAGAACCGAAACAAAGATCCGAGTCCGTCGAGCCGGTCAATTAACCCGGATTGCACCACAGATTCGCAAAGAACACTCGTCATGAAGCCATCCACCCATCCTGCCTTCGTTTTCCTGTTGGCGGCCTTCCATCTCGTCGCTGCCGTCCAAGAGCCGCCGAACTTGCCCCGGATTCCGCCACGAACCCCCACGGCCAACAATCAACGGCCCTCTCAAAACGGCATGGGCCCGCGGGAGCGGGTCATTGCGGCGTCGCTCCTCCCATGGCGGGATCCTCAGCCACTTCTACCTCGGTCGGGTTGCGCGCTCGATGAATCCGAGGCCATCGAACTCGAAAAGATCTACCAGCAGCTGCGTGACGACTTTTCCGTCGCGCCGTCCGGTCCTTCTCGCGGAATCGAGTTGAGGCGGGCTCAACAGCGCTTCTATGAACGCGTTTCGAACTTCGTCCAGAGCAACCCCGATTCTGCATGGACTCAAGGTCTCCAGATCGAGATGGCGAAAGATGACATCCAGAAGGGTGCCTACCTCAAGGCCTCAGAGAATCTGAGACAGGTCTGGGAGGCGACGAGCGATGCCGCCGATGAGCCTTCGGCTGGAATGGCGCGGCTATCGGCCGATTTGCTCGCCAGAAACCTGGCGCTTTGCGGCAGATTTGACCAATTGGCGGAACTTGAGTCGGCCATGACCAATTCGCCGATCAAGACCGCACGCGGGCTTCACTGGGCCAGAGCCAAGGAGATCCAGCGTTTTGCCCTGCAAAACCCACAGGATTCGTCGGTGTACGAATCTTTCTGTAATTTGCTCTCCGGAAGCTCCATCCCAACCCCTGCGGGGGAGGTGGAGCGATGGCGAGCGTAGCGAGCCGAGCGCAACCGACCCCGCAGGGGTTGGGATCGCAAAAATTGTTGCCAATGTTGGACCACGGAGGGGCCGGATTGGGGTGTTCGACAAAAAACATCCACACCCACCCAACCGTGATCCACTCAAAAAATCCTGACCTCCTGTCCACCGTCTTGCAACTCCTCACCGTAGAGGGGGCAGTAAAGGGGTCAGTTCTTTATATTGTTTACTCCCCGCCCAGCATCCTTCGCCGGTACAGGAGATGGTTCAGATAACCGCGTGTGACGGAAAGACGAATGGAAAGTGTCAGTCCTCACTATTGATGTCCCACCGTTTCCCACCGCAACACCCTGACATCGATCACCCAAGAAACCCAACGTCGGACGACCTTCCGATACGACGGGAAGCGGCAATCGCACGGCACAACGCATTCAGACATCGACCGGTTCAGGTGCTGCAGGGCCATCCACCGCGCTGGTTGGCTTCGAACAACCGACAGCATCGGTTCGCAATGACTACAGCGGGTGGGTTGGAGCCATGATCCAGGTGGGACCGTCTCCGGTGACCATTTCCGAACTGGGCCGATGGAAGCTTTCGGGTAATTCCCGAGTTGCCACGGTCAAGATCGTCCAGCAGAACAACGTGGATCTGCCGGGGGCGTTGGTGCCGGTGAACATGGCCCATGGCGCTGTGGGGACCTTCGTGTATGCCGCCTTGCCGGCACCGATCACCCTGGCGGCCAACACGTCCTACTACCTGGTGACCTCGGTGACCATGCAGGGCGACACCTGGTATGACTGGAACCAACAGGTCACGTCCACGGGAGGCGTGACCGTCGGACCCACCGTGTGGGCTCATGAGGTTGGTGGCTACTCCCTTTATGGCAATGGTGGCACCAGCTACGGGCCGGTGGGGCTCAAAGGTGGTTCCGGGGCTCAGATCGGGGTGACCACCACGATGGCGACCTACGAGTATGACGACGAAAACCAGCTGACCTCGATCACCCAGGGAACCCAAAGCCGGACGATCTTCCGATACGACGGGAAGCGGCGGCGCCGGGTCACGCGGGAAGAAACCATGGGCTCGTCCGGGAACTGGGTCCTTGCTTCGGAGACGCGCTATGTCTATGACGGCATGCGGGTGATCCAGGAACGGAACGGCAACGGGATTCCGACGGTGGCCTACACGCGAGGTCCGGACCTGAGCGGCACCCTGGAAGGGGCCGGTGGGATCGGCGGGCTTCTGGCCCGCAGCGAGTGGGATGGAGGGTCTTGGAGCCAACACGCCTTCTACCACTCCGACGGCGTCGGCAACGTGACGGCGCTGGCCGTGCCCAGCGTTGGCGGCATCACCCTGGCGGGCAGTTACCGCTACGACCCGTTCGGCCGGCTGATCGGCACCCCCACCGGCCTGGCCGCCCGCAACACCCAACGCTTCAGCAGCAAAGAGTGGCACAACCCCAGCGGATTCTACTATTTC
>JBIKMQ010000558.1:0-2616 GCA_044359215.1 Candidatus Chromulinivoraceae bacterium | reverse complement strand
CGTGGGAGGATGCTGACGACGCGACGGTGTGGCCCCGAAGAACTGGTCGGCTGAGCCGCTGCGGGAGGCCCCGCCCGCCAGCCGGATCGCGTGGTTCATGGCCTTGGCCAGCGCCTGGGCCTGGGCTTCGTCATCCACGCCAATCCAGCCGGAGGACACCGACCGGGCGGGCATCTCCTCGTTGACGTCCTGCCACTTGCGCACACCGGCCGCCCGCCCGGAGTCGCTGAGCCAGACCGCAAACGCCCGCCGATCCCCGGCGAACCACAGGCGGACATGCGTGGCGTCCGGGTCGAGGTCGGCGAGCGAGAACTCGGCGGATTCGCTCCGGTCCAGGCCTCCGGGAATCCCGTCGCTGGCGGTGGTGCGGAAGCGCAGGCGCCGCCCCAGCACCTGCGACAGCTTCACGCGCAGGCGGCCGCCGCCGCCGATGTTCCGGAACTGCCCATGCTCCTCGACCGTGCGCCGGATGAAATCGATGGTTTCGTCGAAGGTGGGATCGGCCTGCAACTGGACCGCGGCCCCGGTGGCCAGGGCGATCGACAACCGGAGCACCGGCCACCAGGTTGCCAGTCCCCGGGGCAATGTTTCCCGCCGACGCACCCCGACGGTGGCGGTCCGGGAGTACGACAGGGCGGTGGGCATGCGGGATGGGGGACGATGGCCGTGGGCCGTGATCCGGTGGACCGAAAGACGGCCAGGGCGGACGCCTTCAGCGCTTGAAGGCCAGCGGCGACGGTTGCGGGGCCGCCGGGGCCGCCCCGGGCATCTCGTGGGCGCAGGGCTGGTTGATCGGCACCTCGGGCGCGCGGTTGTTCGGATGGACGATGCGGTTCTGGAGCATCCACGCCTCGACCTCTTCGCCGGAGACATCGGCCAGCACCTTGCCGTCGATCTCGACGGTCGGCTGCTTGGTCTGCCCGGTCTTCTGGACCATTTCGTCGAAGAACTCCGGGCGGTTGATGATGTCGCGCTCCTCGAAGGTGAGGTCGTACTTCTTGAAGACGGCGCGCACCCCGGCGCTCCATCCGCACCAGGGTTTCAGGTAGGCGATGATCGTAGGCTTCGACATAAAAATCCGCAGGGAAACTGGCAGTTCATCCGTCCGGCGCAACCCGGGAAACATCGGGCGGCACTCAGGGTCTCCAAGCCGGCCCGCAACCCTCGGCAGGGCTCCGGACCAACGCTCAGGCCTCCTTGGCCGGATCGTATCCCAACCAGGGCCCCAGCCAGCGCTCCATCTCGGCCTCGGGAACCCCCTTGCGGCGAGCCAGGTCGGAGACCTGATCACGGCCCAGGCGACCGACGGCGAAGTACTTGGACTGGGGGTGGGCGAAATACAGGCCGCTGACGCTGCTGCCGGGCCACATGGCGCAGCTTTCGGTGAGCCGGATGCCGGTGCGGGCCTCGACCTCCAGCAACGACCACAGGGTGCGCTTCTCGGTGTGATCCGGGCTCGCCGGATACCCGCCGGCCGGGCGGATGCCCCGATAGCGTTCCTCGATGAGGTCTTCGGCGGTGAGTTGTTCGGACGCACCGTAGCCCCATTCCCGGCGCACGCGCTCGTGCAGGTACTCGGCGAAGGCCTCGGCCAGACGATCGGCCAGGGCCTCGGCCATGATGGCGTTGTAGTCGTCGTGGGCGGCCTTGTATTCCGCCACCACCTCGTCGAGCCCGATCCCGGTGGTGACGGCGAAGGCTCCCACGTGGTCCTCAGAGCCCTTGGGGGCCACGAAGTCGGCCAGGGACCACTGCGGCGTGCCGTCCTCCTTGACCATCTGCTGACGGAGCATGTGGAAGGTGGTCTCCACGCGGGAACGGGACGCGTCGGAGAAGACCTGCACCGAGTCCCCCTCGCGATTGGCCGGAAAGATCCCGTAGACACCACAGGCCCGGATGCGCTTGCGGGCGATCAGGTCGTCGAGCAGGGCCTGGGCATCGGCGAACAGGCGCCGGGCCTCCTCGCCGTACTTCTCGTGCTGGAGGATGGCGGGATAGCGCCCGCGCAGTTCCCAGGTGTGGAAGAACGGCGACCAGTCGATGTACCGCCGAAGGGTCTCGAGGGGCACGTCGTCGAGCACGCGGACCCCGGTGAATTCCGGGCGGGGCAGGTCCGAGAACTCCAGGCGGGCCCCCTTGGCCCGGGCCTGTTCGAGGCCGAGCAGGGGAGTGTTGGTGGCCTCATGGCTGCTGCGCAGGCGCTCGTATTCGTCCCGGATCTGGGCGACGTAGGCCGGCTTGAGGTCCGGGTTGATCAGGTTGCTCACGACGGGCACGGCACGACTGGCGTCCAGCACGTGGATGACCGGTTGCGAATACCCCGGGGCCAGTTTTACGGCGGTGTGGGCCTTGCTCGTGGTGGCGCCGCCGATGAGCAGCGGTTGCCGCATGCCCAGGCGCTCCATCTCGCGGGCGACATGGGCCATCTCGTCGAGTGACGGCGTGATGAGGCCGCTGAGGCCGATCACATCCACCTGATGGTCTTGTGCAGCCTTGAGGATCTTCTCGCAGGACACCATGACCCCGAGGTCGATGACCTCGTAGTTGTTGCAGCCCAGGACCACGCCCACGATGTTCTTGCCGATGTCGTGCACGTCGCCCTTGACGGTGGCCATG
>JBIKMQ010000061.1:0-8578 GCA_044359215.1 Candidatus Chromulinivoraceae bacterium | reverse complement strand
GACACGATCACGTCTTCAATTCCGACGCACCTTTCGCAACTTCGTGTTGGTGTTTCTTTTTGTTCTAATCTCAGAGAAACAGCAGCCGTTGTTCGCCAATTTTGATAAGGCTGCTCAGTGGATCGGTTTAACCTCGGATATTAATTCTTTGTATGGGGCTTACGCTGGTAAAACCACGCTGTATCCTGGCTATGCACTTCACTCTTGGCGAAACGATTATTATGGTTACTATCGGAATATCAAGTTTGCGAACCACGGCAGGATTACCAGGAACATGTATACTGGTGATAATATGTATGAACTTCGAATTATTAAACCGGATGGAAAAACTTATAGTGTGTCCAAAGAGCCGTTTCCTTTATTATCTCTCCGTCGTAGAGATTATAGGTGTGACCAATCAATACCGGCTGTAGGATGGGAGCCTGAGGTGAAGTTTGTTTATAACGAATTGGAAGATTTCGTATTGGCGTTTTTTCACGCGGCACCACCGCAAAAAACCGGTTTTTATGCCCCAAATGCGCCATACCGTGTTATTGCTCGGACCGGAATGGAAAAAATTAGGGGTAATTGTGATCCACTCAAACCGTGGTCTGAAGAGGTCGAATGTCATGCGATCCTTTTTAGTGATTGGGGCACTGCCTACGAAAAGTTTCCGTTTATCAATTTTCAGTATGCATGGCCAGCCAGTGTTTGGGCACAATCAGTTAATCAAAAAATCGAACTAACTTGGAGAGTCATTCTGGAGACGGAGAGAGAAGCAGGTCAACCATACCGGACAGAGGGACCCTCACCTTTAGTGGATGAACGAGGAGGGGATTAAAAATGAGTTTTCTTGTGATCTTCAAGACGAGCTGGCGGGGTTGGGTCATCGTGGTCTTTTCTCTGATTTTCTGCTGGTTGTTGGTGGACAGGGTGCTGTTTCGAGGTGCGCCTGGCAAGCAGGACAACGTATTGAATCCCGGAGAGGTTGTAGCCTCAACGGCGGTTGCTGACCCGATGCGGAATGGTTTTCGGTGGCATCCGGGTTTGAAACGGGATCGAGCAGTCTCACAATCATTGCCACCGCCCGTCGATGTGAGAAATGACCCTCGCTTTTCTTCGGCGATTGATACGTTTGATCACATTCAACTTATGATGGACAAGCTTCCGTCGGAATACAAGAATGCTGGACTGATTCTCAATGGTTTGAGAAAAAAACTGTTCATCGATGACTATCGCTTCATTGCCATGAGTTTAGGGTTGGATTGTGGTGGAGCTGAGGCTGCGTTTAATCAACTCATCAGTTCGCCCGGGATTCATCCCGTAAACCCAACTCCTGAAGCGGGGTCGAGCACGAAGAATGTGCAAAACAGCGTTCTAGCAGACCGTTGCAAGGCGCTGATTGAGGAGTCGAGAAACCCGGGATACTCGAATATTGCGGGTGTTTTCCTGTCGCGCGGCATTGAGGATGCCAGCCAGAGTCAGCTCCTCTTGGATGCAATGTCCTATGTGGCGGCTAAAACCTACTCAGAAGAAGAGCTCGAAGAGGACATCCGGCACAGTGCGGGTATTCGGAAACGGCTGGATGCTGAATTTGGAGATGGAGGAGGAGATGCGTATGCGAAGGCTGCGTCGGAGACGGTCTCGGAGTTGACCCAAGTTCTTGATGCCCACAAATCCGTTTACCAGCGACGCATGGCGAGGCACTTGGGGGCAGCGGGTGACAGCATCATGGAGGCGTTGGGTGGACTGGAACTCAACAACGTCAATTTTCTGGAACTCGCAGTGCCTTGCAACTGACGGGCTGCAGGCCGCGACGCACCCGCTATGATCTTCCCGATCTGTTCAAGAACGGGTTGACGGTTGTCATCACGGGCTGGGCTCGGGCGACTTTGCCCTGAGCGCCTGCCGGCGTCTTTGGCCGGGGTTCTCCCATCCGGCGATGCGTCTAGGCCGGGTGGCTCGACGTGGAGGTTGTGCTGTTCAGCACCCAGTGGTTGGCGCACGGTCGGCTCAAGGTTGAACAAAGGTTCCGACCCATGCGGGGGGACCACTTCCGATGATTTCCATGAAGGCTCCTTCCCTGTCGCGTCGCGAAGCTCTCCGACACCTGGCCGCCGCCGGCGTCCTTCCCATCGCCGGGGGTTGGATGGGAGGGTGCGCCACGGAGGGCGGAGGTGCGACGCGGTCGCTGGTGCCCGCCTCGGTGGCCAGCACCGACTTCGGTCGGATGCCGGATGGGCGTCCGGTCCGGCTGCACACCCTGACGAACGTCTTTGGCACCTCGGTTAGCATCTGCGACTACGGGGCCACGATCACGGCCATCCGGGTGCCGGACCGGGCCGGCCAATTGGCCAATGTCATCTTCGGGGGCGACTCGATGGACGACTACCTCAAGGGGATGCCCGCAGCCTCGGTGATCGGCCGCTACGCCAACCGGATCGGAGGCGCGCGGTTCCCACTGGACGGCCAGGAGGTCCGCGTCACCGCCAACGAGGGCCGCCATCACCTCCACGGCGGCCGGCAGGGATTCGCCTCCAAGCTCTGGCAATCGCGGACGATGGTGAAGGACTGGTCCGCCATCGCGGAATTCCGATATCGCAGTGTCGATGGGGAGGAGGGCTTTCCGGGCAACCTGGAGGTGGTGGTGACCTACGCCTGGAACGAGCTCAGCGAGCTGCTGATCACCTACCAGGCCGAGACGGACCGGCCCACCGTGGTGAACCTCACGAACCATGCCTATTTCAACCTGGCCGGCGCGGGCAACGGGGATGTGCTGGGGCACGAATTGCAACTCGACGCCGACCACTACACCCCGACGGATGACGCCCTCATTGCCACCGGGGAACTGGCATCGGTGGTGGACACACCTCTCGACTTCCGGGACCTCCACCGAATCGGCGAGCGCATTGGCGACGTCCGCGGACCCAGGGGCTACGATCACAACTTCGCCCTCCGCCACCGGGTCGACGGGTTGGCCTGGGCGGCAAACATCATCGAGCGGAACTCCGGCCGGCAGTTGTCCTGTCAAACCACCGAGCCCGGGGTCCAGCTGTACACCGCCAATCATTTCGACGGCGTGCACCAACCGCGGCACGGCGCCTTCTGTCTCGAGACCCAGCACTTCCCGGATTCCCCCAACCGCCCGGAGTTCCCATCGACCGTGGTTCGTCCCGGGAAGCCCTACCATTCCCAGACCCGCTTCCGGTTCAAGACCGACCGCACCGCCGGTTGGTGACGGCCTGCCCGGAGGCTTGAATCTCCCTCCGCGGAGAGGCCACTCTCAGCCCTCATGAGCTCCCCGCTGGTCGGCATCATCATGGGTTCCCAGTCGGACTGGGAGACGATGGAGGCGGCGGCCCTGCAGTTGGCGGCGCTGGGCGTGCCCTACGACGCCTCGGTCGTGAGCGCCCACCGGACACCGGACCTGCTCTTCGAGTACGCCGCGGGCGCGGCGGGGCGGGGGATCGAGGTCATCATCGCCGGGGCGGGCGGGGCGGCCCATCTGCCGGGCATGTGCGCGAGCAAGACGGCGCTGCCGGTGCTCGGCGTGCCCGTGCAGTCCAAGGCGCTCAACGGCATGGATTCGCTCCTGAGCATCGTGCAGATGCCCGGGGGCGTCCCCGTCGGCACCATGGCCATCGGCAAGGCCGGCGCGATCAACGCCGCGCTCCTGGCGGTCGCCATCCTCGGGAACAAGCACCCGCAGTTCCGGGCGGCCTACGAGCGCTTCCGGGCCGACCAGACCCAGGCGGTCCTGAAGCACCGGGTGCCCGGCAAGCCGGCGGCCTGAGGAGCGCTCCCGACGCCGATCATTCGGGGATCCCCGTCGAAGAGGCCGCTTGCGGGCGTGGGCCGGTCCCCGCTTTCATCGGGCCGGATGAAACGTCGCGACTTCCTGACCCTGATGCCGCTGGCGGCCGGGGCGGTCTCCTGGGGCTGCCGTCGCAAGCTGCGGCCCGAGCTCATCAAGATCGAGGACTTCGAGGACCGCAAGGGCGGCTGGCGCGTCATCAAGGTGGCCTGCGTGGGCGACAGCATCACCCACGGCGCGGGCGTCGAGGACCGCGACAAGAACCACTATCCCAAGCAGTTGGGCGAGCTTCTGGGGAACCGCTTCGAAGTGCGCAATTTCGGCCGCAGCGGAGCGACGCTCAGCCGCGTCGGGGATTTGCCCTACGCCACCACCGACGAGTTCAAGGCGGCGATCGCGTGGCAGCCCGACCTGGTCATCCTCAAGCTGGGAACCAACGACACCAAGCCCCAGAACTGGAAGAGTCAGGAGTTCTTCGAGCAGGAGGTCCGTTGGATGCTCGAGCAGTTCCGGGGGCTCAAGTCCAAGCCGCAGGTCTGGGTTTGCCTGCCCGTGCCGGTGTACGCCGACACCTGGGGCATCACGGGCCAGACCCTGGACGACGGGGTGATTCCGGCCCTGATGGAGGTGACCAACGACAAAAAGGTGCCGGTCATCGACCTCAACGACGCGCTCACGGGGTATCCCGAGATGTTCCCCGACAAGATCCATCCCAACGCCGCCGGGGCGACCCTCATGGCGCGGACGATCTTCCAGGCCATCCGTCCGTGATGCGGTGACGGTCCGGTGCGGAAACGTCGGTTCCGGCAGGAAATCCTTTTTGCCTCCCGGATCGGTCGGTCCCTACAGTCGTTGGCATGTCGAGACCGGCCTTGGGACGGGGATTGGGAGCCCTGATGGGGGTGGGGTTGAAGTCACCCTTCGCCCCGCCGCCGTCCCCGGCCGCGCCAGCAGGAACCGCGACCCCGCCTCTGGCCCCGGTCGGCCAGGAGCCTCCGCCGGTCCCGGCCCCTCCGCCCCCGCCGCCGCCCCCGGGATCGGTGGTGCGCAAGGTGCCGCGTGAGCGCATCCGTCCGTCGGCGCTCCAGCCCCGCCGGGATTTTCCGGCGGAATCCCTGCAGGAACTGGCCGACTCCATCCGCGAGCAGGGCATCATCCAGCCCCTGGTCGTGCGCCCGGTCGGCGACCACTTCGAGCTGATCGCCGGCGAGCGGCGCTGGCGCGCGGCCGGCCTGGTGGGCCTGGCGGAGGTGCCGGTGATCGAACGCCTCGCCACCGACCTCGAGGTGCTCGAGCTGGCCCTCATCGAGAACCTCCAGCGCGAGAACCTCAACCCCATCGAGGAGGCGCTTGGTTACCAGCAGTTGATGACCCAGTTCTCGCTCACGCAGGAGCAGGTGGGCATCAAGGTGGGCCGCAGCCGGGCGGTGATCGCCAACGCCACGCGCCTGCTCAAGCTGCCCCCGTCGATCCAGGCCTCCGTGCGCGACGGCTCGCTTTCGGTCGGACATGCCAAGGTGATCCTCGGGGCCGACGATCCCGAGCGGCAGGAGACGCTGGCCCGCCTGTCCCTGCGGGGCGGCTGGACGGTGCGCCAGCTCGAGGCGGCGGTCTCGGCGCAGGGATCGTTGGGCAAGGGCTCCAAGGCGGATCCGCGACCGAAGGTGGTCGAGCCCCCGGTCGACCCGCACCTGGCCGACCTCGAGAACCGCATCCGCGAACGGGTCGGCCTGCGCGTTGTCCTGCACTATCGTGCCGGGCTCGGCGGGCGCTTCGAGGTCCAACTCCACAACGACGGCGAGCTGGATCGGTTGCTGGAGGTGCTCGGTGTCGGGGTGGACTGAGGGCCGACGGCTGGCGTGAGGGTTCCCGCCAGGGGTTGGAGGCCACTCCTGCGGTGCGTTCCCGAAGGCTCTTTCCGGCTTCACCCCGGCCGGGCCTGGGCCATATTCGGCCCGTCTCCGGCCCGCGCCGGGGCCACCGACCATGCTGAACACGCCTGAATTCCGCGCCTCCGTCGCCTCCCGCCTCTCCGCCGCCGCGGCCCAAGTCCCGTCCCTGACCGCCTTTGTCGGTCTCGACGGCTTCGTGGACGAGATCCTGCACGTGGTGGACAAGCGCTACGACGCCGTCCGCTTCGAACGCATCCCGACCATCGCCGCCTATGCCCAGCGCCTGGCCGCAGCCGCGGGCCGGAGCACCAACGTGGAGCTGGTCAACGTGCTGACCAAGCTCGGCGGCAATGGCCCGATCATGGCCAACGCGCTGGCGAGCCTGGGCCTGCGGGTCACCTACGTGGGGTCGCTGGGGTGGCCGGCGCTGCACCCGGTGTTCGAGCCGTTCGCCGCCCGCGCCGAGGTGCACACCATCGGCGAGCCCGGCTTCACCGACGCCCTCGAGTTCGAGGACGGCAAGCTGATGGTGGGCAAGCACTACACGCTCAAGCAGATCCATTGGGACAACCTCTGCCAGCGCTACGGCAGGGAGAAGTTCGCGGCCAAGTTCGCCTCGTCCAGCCTCGTGGCCTTCGTCAACTGGACCATGCTCCCGCACATGTCGGCGATCTGGGAGAGCCTGCACGCCGAGCTGATGCCCTCCCTGCAGGGCCCGCGCCGGAAGATCTTCTTTGACCTTGCCGACCCCGAGAAGCGGACCCGTGAGGACATCCGCCATGCGCTGGATCTGATCGTGAAGTTCCAAAGCCGCTTCGACGTGATCCTCGGGCTCAACGAAAAGGAGGCCTACGAGATCGCCGGCGTGCTGGGCCTGGACGCCTCGCCGCGCGACTGGAAGGGCCTGGCCGAGCTGTCCGTGGCCATCCAGCAGCGGGTGCCGGTGGACACGTTGGTGGTGCACCCGGTGGCCTATGCGCTGGCGGTCTCGGGCGGTGTGGCCTCCGTGGTCGAGGGACCGGTCTGCAAGAAGCCCAAGATCACCACCGGCGCGGGCGACCACTTCAACAGCGGCTTCTGCCTGGCCAAGCTGCTGGGCCTCGACAACGCGGCCAGCGTGCTGTGCGGGGTCTGCACCAGCGGCCACTACGTGCGCACGGCCGAGAGCCCGAACGTCGACGCCCTCGTGGCCCTGATGCGCGCGTATCCGGTGGAGTGACTCCGGTGCTTGGCCTCGGGGGTTTCCTGCGGGGCGGTTTTCCGGGGAAACCCGACCCGGGAAAATCCGGGGTTGGGAATCCGGGATGGGGAAAAATCCGGAAAAAGGGAATGCTCCAAGACGGGAAAAAACGGGGAAAAGACGGGGAAAACGTTGGTGGTAGGAGGTGGATTCGAACCACCGAAAGGCGTTAGCCTGACAGATTTACAGTCTGTTCCGATTGACCACTCCGGCATCCTACCACGGACGTCGCTGCACGTGGCCCGTGCAGCGCGGACGCGAATGAACGCAAACCCGACGGATGGGCTCAAGGAGTTTTTGCGGCCAAGTCGCGCTTGGCTCGATGGGCGGTTGCCCCGTACAACCTCGACCGACATGGTTGCCGCCTCCTCCATCACGCTGGCCCTGGCCTACCTGGCCGGCTCGCTTCCGACCGGATTCCTGGTGGCGCGCGCCCTGCGGGTGGACATCACGCGGGCGGGCAGCGGCAACATCGGGGCCACCAATGTCTTCCGGGTGCTGGGCAGGGGACCGGGGTCCCTGGTGCTGCTGGTGGACTTGCTCAAGGGGGCGATGGCTGTGCAGTTCGCCCCGGTCGTGGCGGTGGCGCTGATGCCCGCCGACTCGCCCGCCCTGCCGGCGCTGGCGGCCCTCGGGGCCGTGCTGGGGCACAACTACACGTGCTGGCTCGGCTTCAAGGGGGGCAAGGGCGTGGCCACCTCGGCCGGTGCCATGGCGGCGCTCATCCCGCCGGCCTTCGCCGTCACCGTCGTCACGTGGTTGCTGGTGTTCTTGGCGGGGCGGTACGTGTCGCTGGCCTCGATCGCCGCGGCGGTCGTCCTGCCGGTCGGAACCGCGTTCACCGTGGCCGGGCCGACCCGGTGGCCGCTGGTGGGATTCACCTCCGTGCTCGCGGCGCTGGCGGTCTGGAGGCACCGGGCGAACATCGAGCGGCTCCGAGCCGGGACCGAGCATCGCTTCGGCAAACCCAAGGTCCCGGCATCATGAAGGTCGCCATCCTCGGTGCGGGAGCCTGGGGCACGGCCCTCGGTGTGGTGCTGTCCCGGAACGGGCACCCGGTGCGGCTCTGGGGGCATCGGCCCGACCACGTGGCGGAACTGGCCTCGACACGGGTCAACGGGCGTTTCCTGCCCGGGATCCCGCTGGCCGGAGACTGGTCCTTCGAGCCCGATCTCGCCGCCGCCGTGACCGCGTCCGAAGCCGTGGTGCTGGCGGTGCCTTCCAAGGCGTTCCGCGAGATCGCCGGCCATCTCGTGGGTTTTGGCGGGCCGGTCATCAGCGTCACCAAGGGCATCGAGTTCACCTCCGGCCTCACCATGACCGGCATCCTCGATGCGGTCGCGCCCGGCCGTCGGATCGTGGCCCTGTCGGGGCCGTCCCTGGCCCTGGAGGTCGCCCGGGGCATCCCCACGGCCGTGGTGGCCGCCAGCCGAGACGAGGCCGTGTCGAGGCTCGTCCAGCAGCTCTTCCACCGACCCGAGTTCCGCGTGTACCGCAGCACCGACCTGGTGGGCGTCGAACTGGGCGGAGCGCTCAAGAACGTGATCGCGATCGCGGCCGGTGTCTGCGACGGATTGGGCTACGGCGACAACGCCAAGGCCGCCCTCGTCACCCGGGGCAAGTCCGAGATGACCCGGCTCGGGGTGGCCTGCG
>JBIKMQ010000557.1:0-2617 GCA_044359215.1 Candidatus Chromulinivoraceae bacterium | reverse complement strand
GCGTGACGCCGGCCCAGCGGGCGTTGGATTCCGCCGGCGGCTGGCCGGCCGAGCGGGGCTCGCATTTCGTCGGCTCGGTCGAAGGGGCGACCCGAACCCTGCCGATCACGGGCTGGAGCCGCGAATCCGGCGATCTGCGCGTGCCACACTTCGTCGGCATGCATGGGATCCAGGTCCTGATGCTCGTGGTGGCCTGGCTGCGATGGCGTGGATGGTCCATGGACGACGCCTCCACGGCCCGCCGCGTCGCGGCCTTGGGTGTGTGGATGACCCTGTTCTGGGGCGTGACCCTCGGGCAGGCCCTCGGCGGTCGCAGCCTGGTGGAGCCGGGAGTTTGGCGGGCCATCCTGCTGGTTACCATCGGTGTCGGCCTGGGCATTGTCGCCTCGCTGGTCGGCACACGTCGTGGAAAGGTGGTGGTCGCATGAACCTCCCGGGTCTTCTCTTCGAGTGGGCCAACCTGCTGGTGATCCCGTGTTGGGCGCTGCTGGTGTTCCTTCCCCGCGCCACCGTCACACGACGGCTCTTCGGCCACCCGCGGTGGGCACCGCCCCACCTGTTCGCGCTCTTCTACGGCTTGGCCGTGGTTCTGGCGGTCCTTGCCGACCCGGCCGCCCTGTCGGTGCTCCTCCGGCCGACCCTGCCCGGCGTTCAGGCCCTGCTGGGGTCTCCCGGGGGAGCCTCCGCCGGGTGGATCCACTACCTGTGCTTCGACCTGTTCATCGGCGCCCTGGTTTGGCGGACCGCCCTCCGGCGCGGCCAGAGTTTCGCCTGGGTCAGCCCGTTGCTCATCCTGGTGTTGATGGTGGGTCCCTTGGGCTGGCTTTCCTACGAGGCCGTGTCCTGGATCACGGCCTCTCGCACGGATGGGCCGGACGATCCCGGTCGGGCCTGAGCCCTTGGCCCGCAACGCTTCCCGGGGGCTGGGCTGGCCTCGGGGAAGCCCTGGGCTGGACGACCCGTCCGGAAGCCGACCGCGACGGCACCCGGACCGCTGGCGTCACGGCGCCGCTGCCACGCGGACGATGCGGGCATCCTTGTTGTTCTCCCAGCCGGTGCCGAACTCCACCACATACAGCGCGCCATCCGGACCGAACTTCAGGTCGGTGGGGCGATGAAAGGTCAGTTCCGGGGCGAAGCGGTGCATGGCCACCCGTTCGCCCTGGGCATCGAGCTTCACGGCCACGATCCAGTTCCGCATCCATTCATAGAGGAACACAGAGTGGTCGTATTCCGCCGGCAGTTTGGCTGTGGACTTGAGGGAGGCGTCGAAGTGGTAGACCGGGCCGGCCGCGGCCGAACGACCGCCGCTGCCGAAGGCCGGGAATCGGGAGGACGGACCCGCCGGATAGAACATCCAGGCCGGTTGGGCGGGCGGGAGTTCCTTGGGCCCGGTGTTGTTCGGAGACGGATTGACCGGTTTGGCCGGGTCGTGCGTCGCGCCGGATTGTTTCGTGGCGAAGTCGTACTGCCGGTAGGGCCGATTGTCGGCCAAGAGGAACGGCCAGCCGAAATTGCCTGCGGTTTTGGTGCGGTTGAACTCGTCGAACCCGGCCGGCCCCCGTGGTTCGGTGGCGGCCTGGGCGTCCGGGCCCACATCGCTGAAGTAGAGCGTCCCGGTCTTGGCATCCACCGAGAAGCGCCACGGGTTTCGGCAGCCCATCACGTAGATCTCCGGACGCGTGTGGGCCGTGCCGTGCGGGAAGAGATTCCCCGACGGAATCGAGGCCGTGCCGTTGGGCTCAGGATGGAGCCGCAGGATCTTCCCGCGGAGGTCGTTGGCATTGCCGGCGGACCGCGCGGCGTCGAAGAACTTTCGGCCTTCCCGGAAATCCGTCGGGGCGAAGGCGTCGCTTTCGAAGCCGATGGTGTTGTCACCGGTGGCGACCAGGAGATTGCCTTGGCCATCGAAGCCCAGGCCGCCCGCATAGTGGCAGCACACCTCGAGATCCACCGGCACGGTCAGGAGCGTCTTCTCATCGGTCAGCGCCGCCGGCGAACCACCGAGCGTGAGCCGCGACACCCGGAACTCGCGTCCCGATTTGGGCGAATAGTAGAGGTAGACCCAGTGGTTCCGTTCAAAGCCCGGGTCCACCGTCAGGCCGAGAAGACCGGCTTCCCACGCCCCGCCGGTCGGTGGCGTGGAGCTGTTCGGGCGTGCTTCCACGTCGCGTTGCCAAACCACAGCCGAGGCCTTCGTGTCCGGACTCCACAGCTTCACCTTGCCCATGCGCTCGCAATACAGCAGGCGACCATCGGCCAGCACCTCGACCTGCATCGGGTTTTCGCAGTCGGTGACCAGTTCGGTCTTCCGGAGCCCTGCCGCCGCGGACTCCGTGGGCGCCAGGGCGGCCAGGAGCGTGGCCACCAGGGCAAATCGGGACGTGGATCGGAATTCGTTCATGAGGTTGGAACCCGCTGATAGATGGAATGATTCAAGCGGGCGACAGAATTCGGTGATTCTTGGCGGGGTCGGCCGCTTGGGCGGATTCACACGAGTTCCTGCCTCGATTTCCCGCCGCCCCCCAAGGCTCAGTCCTTGAACAGCATCGGCGCCAACTCGCGCAGGCTGCGCCGCCATGACTGCCACTCGTGGGCGGTATCCGGTGACACGTAG
>JBIKMQ010000030.1:0-9714 GCA_044359215.1 Candidatus Chromulinivoraceae bacterium | reverse complement strand
AGGGCGATCAGAAGGCCCAGCAGCGTCACCACCAGGCGCAGGCGGAAGGCCGCCTTGATGGTCAACAGCGCCACGGCCAACAGGGGCCGAACCGACTTGGGTGCCAGGTCTGGAACACCCGTCAGATGCCGGGCCTTCCACTCCGGAAGAGGTTCGCCACCCAGTTGGACCACCTTGGCCACAGCGTCGGCCTCGCTGCGTGCGGGAACCGTGCACAGATAGGAGTAACCCCGGCGCTCCGCCGAGAGCTCGCGGAACCGGCGGGCCGAGAAGCCGATGGCGATGCCCTGGACCACTTGGCTCACCAGGAAGGACTTCCATCCGGCACGGTTCGCATAGAGGACCGCACCGCTGACGAGGTTGAGCACCAGGAAGAGGATGCCGAGCATCGGCAGGCGCAGCCAGAAGGCCCAGATCCAGTCCAGAACGGCGGCCGTCCAGGAGAACCCCAGCGGAATGGCCAGGTGCTGGCGGTCGGTGTTCCGGTAGATCTCGAAGCGTCGCGTCATGGGCGGGTCACTTCCTGTCGGAGGGTCCACCCTTGCCGCCCAGCAGTCCGGACAGCGCGTCGTTGGCCTTGGATAGATCGACCGCGGGATGGGCGGCCGGCGGTTCGGTCGTTGCCGCGGAAGATGGCCTTGGAGCGGTCGGCTGATGTCGCACGAGCGACTCGAGAACGCCCGCTCCCTGGGCCGGTTCCGGGGTCGTCACCTCCGGGGCCGCCTCGGCGGCCGTCGCGGCCGGGCGCGACAGACGCTCCAGCACCGATTCGCCCTGGCCGGTCGACTCGGGTCCGTCGGGTCCGCCGGTGCCCCGCAGGTACTCGGCCACCCGGTTGCCGCTGGTGGCTCCGCTCGTCTCGGCCTGCCGGCGGGCCGCCTCGACCACGCCGAGGAAGTACGACTCGAGGTTCTGGGTGGGGTTCTCGAGGCGGACCGTGTCGCCGACCTCGGCCCGGATGAGGCTGAGCACCTTGTCGGTGGTCTCGCGGGAGAGCACCGGGGCCGTGATGCGGACCGAGTCGGGCTTTGCCAGGAGCTGATGCAGCGGTCCCTGGGCCTGGATGCGGCCACCGTAATAGATCACGGCCCGGTCGCACACGTCTTCGACGTCGCTCAGGAGGTGGCTGGACAGGATGACCGTCTTGCCACGGCGGGCCAGCGCGAGGATCAGGTCCTTCACCTCGCGGCAGCCCAGCGGATCGAGACCGGCGGTCGGTTCGTCCAGGATGACGAGGTCGGGATCGTTGACCAGGGCCTGGGCGATGCCGATGCGCCGCTGCATGCCCTTGGAGAACTCGCCCACCGTGCGCGTCCGGGCCTGGTTCAACCCCACCATCTCGATGAGCTGCTCGGCGCGCCGGCGGCGTTCCGGCGCGTCGATCTGGAAGAGGCTGCCGAAGAAATCCAGCGTCTCGCCGGGGTTGAGGAACCGGTAGAGGTAGCTCTCCTCGGGCAGGTATCCGATGCGTGCCTTGGTGCCCACGTCGCGCGGCGACTGGCCGAACACGGTGATGTGGCCCTTGGTGGGGTAGAGCAGGCCCAGCAGCAGCTTGATGGTGGTGGATTTGCCCGACCCGTTGGGCCCCAGCAGGCCGAAGACCTCGCCGCGTCGGATCTCGAAGTCGACGTTGTCGACCGCGCGCGCCTTGGGACGGCCCCAGAAGTCCTTGAACACCTTGGTCAGGCCGGTGGCCCGGACGACGATCTCGTCCCCGGGCGTGCCGCCCTTGCTTCGGTCGGCTGTAATGGAGGGATTCATGGGCGCGGTTGGGTTTCGGAGCGGGGCCTGCGCGACGGACGGGATGGAATGGCGGTGGGACCGGTGGGGTCAGGCCGGTTGCGGGGCCGTCCGGGCCTGGATGGCGGCGGCCGGGGCGGCGGCCGTGGCGGCCGTGGCACCGGCCTCCGCCTGCACGAAGGGCTCCAGCTCCTCGCCCTGGCGCACGAGCCGGGCGCTGTTGAAGACCACGAAGAGCGAGCCCACGTTGTGGAGGATGGCCGCCACGATGACGTTCAGGTAGCCGAAGGAGGCCGCCGCGAGGCCTCCCAGGATGAAGACGACCCCGAAGAGGAAGTTCTGGTTGATGATGGTGCGCGCCATGCGGCTGAGCCGGACGAGGAAGGGCAGGCGGCGCAGGTCGTTGTTCATCAGGGCGATGGTTGCCGAGTTGATCGCCACCTCGCTGCCCGCCGCGCCCATGGCGATGCTGATGTCGCCGGAGGCCAGGGCCGGGGCGTCGTTGACGCCGTCGCCGATGACCGCCACCCGGTGCCCCTTGGCCTTGGTCTGGCGCACGTACTCGACCTTGTCCTGCGGCAGGCACTCGGCCACCACCTCGGGCACGCCGATCTCCTTGGCGACCCGCTCGGCCACGGGGCGGCGGTCGCCGCTGACCATGGCGACCCGCCGGATGCCGGCGGCCTGCAGTTGCTGCAAGGCCTCGGCGGCCTCGGGACGGGTCTGGTCCTGCAGGCCGATCCACCCGATGCAGTGGCCATCACGGGCCACGAACAGCAGGCTGTAGCCGGCCGTCTCGTCCAGGTCCACCGACTCGAAGAGGTCGCCGGCCACGCCCTGGTCCTTCAGGAACGTCGCCCGGCCGATGAGGATGCGTCGGCCCTCGATGAGCGCACTGACACCCTTGCCGGCGGTCTCCCGGAAGTCGTCGGCCTTGGCCAGCGGTACGCCGGCCTCCTGGGCGAGGGCCGTGATGGACCGGGCCGTCGGGTGGTTCGAGAACTGTTCGGCGCTGGCCGCACAGCGCAGCAGCTCGGCCGGTGGAATGCCGTCCAGCGGGTTGAGGCGGCTCACGGCCAGCCTGCCCGTTGTCAGGGTGCCGGTCTTGTCGAAGACGAAGGCCGTGATGCGCGCGGCGGCCTCGAGGTCGCCGATGTTCTTGACGAGGATGCCCAGCCGGGCGGCGGCGCTCAGGGCCGCCACCATCGCGGTCGGCGTGGCCAGGATGAACGCGCACGGGCAGGCCACGATGAGGATGGCGATCACCCGGTTGAGGTCCTGGGTGAAGCCCCAGACCAGCGCGGCGATGATCAGCACCAGCGGGGTGTAGTAGCCCATGTACTGGTCGATGATCCGCATGAAGGGCAGCTTGGTCTTCTCGGCGGCGAGGATCAGGTCGCGCACGCGGCCGAGCGTGGTGTCCTCGCCGGCCTTGCTCACCTTGACCTCCAGCAGGCCGTTCATGTTGATCGTGCCCGCGAAGACCTGCTCGCCCACGCCCTTGTCCACCGGGAGCGATTCGCCGGTGATGTTGGCCTGGTTGATGGAGCCCTGGCCCGAGAGGATCTGGCCATCGGCCGCAATGTTGTCGCCAGGGCGGATGCGGATGACGTCGCCCACCTTCAGTTCGCTGACGGCGACCTCGGTCTCGAGGCTCCCCGAAAGACGGCGGGCCTTGGTCGGGGTGAGCTTGATGAGCGACTGGATGGAGGCCCGGGCACCGGCGGCCGTGCGGGTCTCGATGATCTCGCCCAGCAGCATGAAGAAGGCGACGATGCCTGCGGTCTGGAAGCCACCGGCGAGACTCGAACCCTCGCCCTTCATGCCGTAATTGCCCGAGACCGCGCAGGCCAGGACGCCCAGGGCAACGAGCTCGTTGATGGACAGCAGGCCCTTCCGCAGGTCCTTGAAGGCGACGACCATGATGGGGGTGCCGAGGATCACGGCCCCGATCATGGCACTGAAGGCCGCCACGGTGGTGCCGCCTTCGAAAAGCCAGTCCACCGCGAAGGAATTCAGCACGAAGATCAACCCGACGATCGTCGTGGAGAGCTTGGTGTTGGTGTGCGAATGGTCGAGGCCGCCGTGGTCATGGCCGCAGTCGGCGCATGACGGGTCCTTTTTGGCGTCATCCTCGAGGCTGAGGAGGCTGGTGACTTGCATGGAGGGAGGTGGGGTTCTGGGGGGGTGCCGGATCAGCGGCCGGTCTCGGGCCGTTTCTGCGGCTGGGGTTCCCGGTTGAGCTGGATGCGCACCTCGCGACGGCCGCCGTCGGCCCGCGAGGGCAGGAAGAACTTGTCGGGAGCGTTGGTGAGGATCCGCGTGATCGTCTCGATCCGCAGCCGATCCCGGTACAACGCCGGGTTTTGCCGGTAGGTCGCCAGCTGATCGGTGAAGAACCTCGACTCGGCGGCCAGGCCCTGGACGAGCTGGTCGGCGGCCGCCTGGCCCTGGGCCACGATGCGGTCGGCCTCACCCTTGGCCTCGCGGGTCACGCGGTCGTACTCGCCCTGCGCGTCGTTGATGCTCTTGCTGCGGGCCTGTCCGGCCGTGATGACCGCATCGAAGAATCCCTTCACGTATCCGGGGGCCACACGCTCCACGTCGAGTCCCTCGATGAGCACCCCGAGGTTGGCCACCCCAAGCTGCTCGGCCAGGCGCTGCCGGACCGCGTCCCGGAAGCTGGCGATGTCCCCGTAGATGGCGTCGGCCTTGGTGCGGGAGGCTGCCCAGGAAATGGCGTTGTTGAGGCAGTTCTCCACGATGTTCGAGGCGGCCGCGAAATTGAAGGTGTAGGCCACCGGGTCGCCGATCCGGTACCGCAGCGTGGCCCGCACGTGCAGGATGTTGCCGTCGCCGGTGAGCACGTAACCGCCATCCGACGGGTTGAGCTGGGCGCTGTCGGGAGCGGCGGTGACGCCGGCCGCCTCGGCGGCGGGATCAATCGTGTACCAGGCGTTGGTGGTGCGGACGATCTTCGAGTCGCCGACACCGATGCGGACGATCTCGTCGATGGGGTAGGGAAGGGCGAAGTGCAACCCGTTGGTGCGCAGGATGTCCCGCCCCTCGCCGACGGGCTTGCCGAAGCGCAACACCACGGCCACCTCGTTGGGTTTGACGGTGAACACGCAGGAGAAGACGAAGGCCGCCAGGAGGAAGGCACCCAGGATGCGGATGAGCACCAGGCTGCTGCCCAGCGCCTCGGAGAGCGCCTGGCTGGAGGCGTCGTCGGGGGAGATCCTCGGGCTGCCGGCCCGGAGGTTTCCCGAGGGGATGGTTTCGTCGGCCATGGGATCAGGGTTCAGTGGCCCGGGGTGGCCGCGGCGTCGCCCCGCAGCAGGTTGAGCGGGGCCGTCTTCTCATCGAGGATGAGCGTCGAGCGGTCCTTGAGGCTGGCCTCGAGGCTGTTCAGGGAAATGAGGAAGCGGGCGAGGGACTCGTCCTGGTTGAGCACCTTGTAGAACTCGGTGGCCTTGGCCTCGGCTTCACCCCGGAGCACCAGCGCCTTGCGCCGGGCCTCGGCGAGGGTCGTGTCGCGTTGCAACTCGGCCTCGGAGCGGATGCGCATCGCCTCGGCGGTGCCCTCGGCGATGAACTTCTTGCTGAGGCGCTCCCGCTCGGCCTTCATGCGCTCGAAGACCTTGGCGGTCTGGGATTCCGGAAGGCCGAGCTGCTTGATGCCGACGATCTCGATGGCGATGCCGTATTCCTTGAGGGCCGTGACGGCCATCGCGTCCTTCATTTCCTTCTCGATCTGCTCGAACTTCACCTGGTTGGGATCGGGTGCGATCAACTCGGAGAAGTCGTGGCGGCCGATGACCGAGTTCTGGATGTTTCGAACGACGCTCTCGAGGCTGGCCTCGGCACGCAGGATGTCGCCGCTGAACCGCTTGAGGAACAGCTCGGCATCGGCGATCCGCCAGCCGACGAACACCGACAGGATGGGCGACTTCTTGTCGCGCGTGAGGGTTTGCTCGTACTTGCGCTCGAAGTTCTGCAGGCGCCGGTCGAACTTGTAGACGTTCTGGATCGGGTACGGCAGGCGGAGGTAGAGCCCGGGCTCGGTCTTCGGCGCGCCGCTGATGCTGCCGAAGGTGGTGACGACGGCCACCTCGGTGGTGCGCACCTGGAAGGCGAACAACAGGAAGAGGAAGATCGCCAGCAGCAATCCTCCGATGATCAGGGTGGGGGTACGGGGCTTCATCTTGGAAACAGGGGAGTGGGGGGAAAGGGGACGGTTGGGGGTTCAGGTCGCGGTTGGGGCGATCACTTCTTGGGTTCGTCCTTCTTGACCGGCTCGATGGTCACGTCGAGCAGGTCCTGCCGGATCTTGTCCTCGAGGTTGAAGAGCAGGACATCCTGGGTGTTGGTCGGCAGGATGACGATCTTGCGGGACCCGGCCGAGGCGCGGGCGAAGGTCTCGAGATGGTTCCGGGCGGTGAAGACGCCCGGGGCCGTGCGGAAGGCCTGCAACTGCGAGGCGAACTGCGTGGCCCGGCCCGAGGCCTCGGCGACCTTCTGGGCCGACACGCTGCGGGAGTCGTTGAGGGTCTTCTCGGCGGCGGCCTTGGCGGTTGGGACCGTCTCGAGGGCGTAGGCGTCGGCCTCCAGGATGCGGGCCTCCTTCTCCTGCTCGGCCCCGATGACCTTCTCGTAGGCCTCGGCGACCTTGAGTTCCTTGGTGCCGATCGGCGGGTGGATGTCCTGCAGGCCCACATAGATGATTTCCGCGCCCAGACCGGCCTTGTCGGCGGCGGCCTGGATGGTGGAGCGGAGATCCCGAGCCGCCTGTTGCCGGCCGTCGGACATGATGGTCTCGATGTCCACGCTGGCCATGTAGCGGACGACCTCCCGGTTGGCCAGCCGCTCGAGGAGGAGTCGGGGCTCCCCGTGCTGGTAGGCCCATGCCCGCAGGTCGCGGATCAGGTACTGCACCGGGATGCTGACGGTCAGCAGGTTCACCGGCACGATTTGCTCACCTTCGTTTGCGTTGCTGGTGACGTTCTGCTCGCGCGAGGCCACCAGCAGGTTGAATTCCTCTTTGTAGTGGGCCCGGGTCCAGAGGACCGTCCGCTCTCCTTCGAGCTTTTCGTCCGGCACGAAGCCCACGTTGAAGCCCTGCACCTGGGCCACCGGGTGACGGTGGATCTGGTCGATGGGCCGCGGGAACTTGAGGGCCAGGCCCGGATTCAACACGCCGCCCACGGGGCGTCCGAAGCGCTCGCGCAGGCCCTGCTCGCCGGCATCGATGAACACCACGCAGTCGCTGGCGGCCAGGATGCCGATCCAGATGAGCACAAAGCGGGTGAACTTCTCCTCCAGGAAGCGGTAGAACCAGCTCTCGCTGACCCGGAAGCCGAACTGGTAGTCGAGGGCCTGCGCCGCGGTGGCGAACAGGCCGGTCGGCTGGCCCAGCAGGCCCACCAGACGGCTTTCGTAGATGAGCCGGACTTCCTTGCCCTGAACCCGCGGCCGATAGGCCTCGAAGACCAGCGCGAGCAGCGTCTCGATGGCCACCACCGCCAGGAGGCCGGTGAGCACCCAGGCGATCTGCCGGTCGTACTGCGGGAATCCGAACCATTGCAGGGCCTCGCTCACCGTCGCCAGGAAGGCCAGCAGCGAGCCCAGCATGAGGGCCGAACCGCCCGGCCGGAGCAGTCGGATGCCCTCGAGCTGGGCCAGGCGGCAGGCGTATTTGCCGAGCAGGAAGGCCACGAGGCTCAGGCCGGCGAACATCGCCATGCCCAAGGTCGACGGCACCGACGCGGAGGCGACCGTGCCCTTGAGGTCCTGATAGAAATAGACGACGCCGCCGGCTTGCATCAGGAACAGGAGCAGGGTGAGGCCCGGCACGAACCACTTCTCGAAGAGCATCCGGGCCTTGCGGGCCGGGAAGGCCTCGTCGGCCGTGGTGTCGAACAGGGCGGCCTTGCTGCGTGAGCGGGCCAGTTCCTCCATCTCCAGGCGCTCGGTCTCCTCGGAGGCCTCGAGTCGCATCTGGAACCACGCCACCAGGGCGGTTACCAGGCCGACCAGCGTGAAGGCCGCACCGAGTTCGGCGGTCGCTGCGTCGGCAATCTTCGAGACCACCTCCAGGCCGATGGCCAGCCCCAGCAGGGCGATCCAGTTGATGGTTCCGGTCTTGAGGGAGTGTCGTTCCATGGGCGGTCGGTCAGGTGGGAAAGGTGGGGATCAGCTCAGCTCACGGTCCTCGAAGAGCCACACCCCGGCCGAGAGGGCGGCGGCGATGCATGAAGCCATGTAGAGGGCCGCCCGGCCGACGTAGGTCCAAGGGATGCTTTTCTTGTCCTCGAGGGCGTCCGCCAGCCAGAACTGCTGCCAGTTCGGGATGAGGGCATAGGCGGTCTTGGCCCAAAGGCTGCCGGCGTCGGCCGCGGCCTTGAAGAGGTAGTCGCCCATGAGGCCGGCGATGAACAGGCCGGAGCAGACGGCCAGCGTGGGCACGGTGTCCAACCGGGTCGAGCACGCCAGAGCCACGGCGGCGAGGATGAGCAGGGCGAAGAGGATCAGCACGGCGGCCGGGACCATCCGCCAGTCCACGTTGGACACCTCGCCGAAGGCCCGCTCGTCGTGGATGAACAGGTGGATGCCCAGCACGGCGAGCGAGGTGAACAGGATGAACGTGAACACCGCGTCGGATACGAACCCACGGCGCAGGAAGAAATTGAGGAACCCGGCCACCGCGTAGGCCAGGACGCCTGCTCCGCCGTAGATGAGCAGCGATTTCACGTCGGTGTCGCCATAGGCGTCGAAGGCCATCCGGCCCGCCAGCAGGGCGGCGACGATGTTGGCGTAGGTCATCAGGGCCAGGGACGCCGAGAGGCCCACGTACTTGGCGGCCAGGAAGGTCCACCGGCCCACGGGTTTGGAGAGCACGGTCAGCGCCGTCCCGGACCGGATCTCCTGAGCCACGCTGGACGATGCGCAGAGGACCGCCCCGAACAGCCCGGACAGAAGCATCAGGGCCAGCGACATGTCCTTCACCAGCTTGGGATCTTCGCCGAACCCGAAGTACGGCACCGCCGCGATGAACACGCAAAAGCCGGCCGACGAGGTCATCAGCAGCAGGAAGATCGGCTGCCGGACCAATTCCATGAACGCATTGAGTGCGATGGATGCGAAGGATCGCATGGTGGACGGTTCGTGAGTCGTGGAGATTACGGATGGAAGCTGTGTCCGGAAAGTCAATTCAGGCGGCTCAAAATGCAAGCGATTTGCAAAATTAGGCTGCCGGGCTCTGAGGAGCGTCGTTCGGACGGTCCGGCGACTTGAAGCCTGTCCAAGGGGAGACGCTCTCGTCCCGATTCCCGATCGGTTTCCGATGCTGGCCAATCCCGGGACGATCCGGCATCGTCGTCGGACTTCCATGTGTGTTGTTTCCTGGCGGCGGGTCTCCTGTCCCTGGCGGCTTGCCTTGCGGTGGATCGGTCGCCTCGTCTGTTCCTGTGTCCTGTGGATGACCTCCATGGCGGCCGGAACCGAGCCCGCCGCCCGTGTCCGGCCCAACGTCATCGTCATCCTGGCCGACGACATGGGCATCGGCGACGTCTCCTGCCTCAATCCCAGGAGCGCCTGGAAGACCCCGGGCATCGACCGGATCGCCCGCGAGGGACGCACCTTCACCGACGCCCATTCCGCCTCCGGGGTGTGCACCCCCAGCCGGTACACCCTGCTCACGGGCCGGTACTCCTGGCGGGGCCGGCTCAAGTCGGGGGTCCTGCACGGGTACGATCCGTCCCTGCTGGAGCCCGGCAGGCTCACCCTGGCCCGGTTCCTCAGGGACCAGGGCTATGCGACCGGCATGGTCGGCAAGTGGCACCTGGGCCTCGACTGGACCCGCACCGGGGCTCCCGGTGGCGACGTGGACGCGGTGGATTTCTCCCGCCCGGTCGGTGGCGGGCCGCTGGCGCATGGCTTCGACCGGTTCTTCGGCATCAGCGCCTCCCTCGCCAT
>JBIKMQ010000556.1:0-2624 GCA_044359215.1 Candidatus Chromulinivoraceae bacterium | reverse complement strand
GTTGAAGAGGGTGGACTTGCCCACGTTGGGCAAGCCGACGATACCGGCCTTGAGCATAACGAGGTGCGGAGCAAACCCCGGCCGGGCGCCCCGGGAAAGGGGATTCCGTGGGATTCATGCGCCCGGGTCCGTGCCCGGACCGCCGGCGGGGTCAGCCTCGCGGGCCGGGCAGTTGCGGCGCCCCGGGACCGGTGAAGGCCTCCGGTAGCAGCCGTGCCAACGCCGCCGGCAGGGGCTCCTCGAGGCGGTCCATCCAGGGGTTCCAGTCGTTTTCGGGGAGCCCGGAGGGCCGGCACCCGTGGGCCAGGCCCCGGAGGAGGCTGCCTGCATAGTGGAGCAGCGCCGGACGGTATGGCAGGTGGAACGCCGCCAGGGCGATGCCGAAGACGATCGGGTGCCACCCCTGGGCCTGGCCGTCTTCGACGGCGGCGAGGTAGCGCTGCACGGCCCGAAGGTCCCGGGCGCTCCTCAGCCGGGAAAGCTGTCGTCGGCCGACGCGGAAGGAGGCCTCGGCCCAGCGTCCGGCGCGGCGGCCGGGATAGTCGAGGTCGAGCTGGATCAGGTCCCGGTGTTTCCCGAGGCGCGTGGCCTCGGCCGCCGCGAGGATCACCGGCCAGTCGAGCCCGACGATCACCGCATCCCGATGGGACCCGAGGAACGCCGCGGCACCGGGCGCGGTCATGGCGGCGGGTGCCCGCAGTTCCATGGGGCGTGCCGGAAGCTCCGGCTCCCAGGTCTCCGCCAGCAGGTCGCAGGCGGACAGGGAGTCGGTGTCGCGACCATCCTGGGGGATGTCGGGAGTGGCCCGGCTCATCGGGCGGTGATGATTAGCCGGAAGGACCGCTTTCTCCAACGACAGTTCTCCAGGGACGGGCGCCGGGGCGTCCCAAGGGTTCCATTGACGAATTGAATCCGGCCCGAGGCACGGGTTAGCCTGCAGGCTCGACGGTGGGTTGGGCGGTTGGCGCAGCGGTTAGCGCAAATGCTTTACACGCATTGGGTCGGGGGTTCGAATCCCTCACCGCCCACCATCTTTCGTCGGTGGTTCCGGTCCACTCATCCCAGCGCATGCGAATCCTCTGCGTCCATGCCCACTTCGACGATTTCGAGTTCGTCGCCGCGGGCACCTTCGAGCTGTTCGGCCGCAAGCACGGGCCCGACCTCCGGGCCAAGGTCGTGGTCTGCACGGATGGTCGTTCCGGCCACCATTGGCGGCCCCCCGAGGAGACCGCCCGGATCCGGCTTGCCGAGCAGGCGGCCGCGGCCGCCATCGGACGCTACGAGTTCGAGCGCCTAGCCCGTCCGGACGGGCAGCCCTTCGGCGAGGCGCGGTTGCCCAGCAACGACCTCTTGGCCGCGCTCTGGAAGTCCATCCGCGACTTCGAGCCCGATTACCTCTTCTGCCCACCGCTCCCGGCCGATCCCCGGGCGGGCGTCCATCCCGACCACATCACCGTGGCCGACGCCGTCCGCCGGGTGGCCTACATGATCAACGTGCCCCATGCGTTCGTGGACGACTATCCGGAGGAGGGACGGGGGGAGGCCCGGTGGATCCGCACGCCGGTCATCCTCAACACCTGGGACAGCTACATCGGCCAGGGGCCCCAGTCCGTCCCCGACCTCGTCGTGGACGTGGGCGACGCCTTCGACCAGATCGTGCGGCAATCCTGGTGCCACCAGAGCCAGATTCGCGAATGGCTGCCCTGGGTCGGCCGCCACGGCATCGACCCGGTGGAAACCCTTGGGCAATGGGAGACGGTGCTCCGGCGGCGGTTCCGCGACCAGCGGGCCGCCCTCGGGCTGGGGGAGGGCGCACCGCTGGAGGCCTTCTCGCTGACGTCCTGGGGCCAACCGGCCGACTGGGGGCGGTTGGCCCTCGATTTCCCGGCCTTTCGACGCCAGTCCTGACGCTGCGCTGCGCGCTGCCTCCGGATGGTTGCCGCGCCGATGGGATCATCGGAAATCGGGGAAAACAGATTGACACCTTCCCTCCGAGTTCGAAGACTTCAAACGTAACCAAGCTCAGCGTTCTCAGGACGAAGGAGCCGTCCAACAACGGATTTCGCATGAAAAACCTCATTCCCAGCGTGAGCGCCCTCTCGATCGGCGCTGCGAGCCTCGCGGTCACCACTGCCCTCCAAGCCGCCGATGGTGGGTCCAAGCCATGGACGGTGCGAGCTGGTGTCTCCGGATTCTACAACGACAACGTCTACACCCGTAGCGATCTGCCCAAGGTGGACAGCTTCGGCTTCGAGCTGACCCCGGGATTCAGCCTCAACCTGCCGGTCAACGATGGCCAGACCGTGCTCGGCCTGCGCTACGACTACCTGCTTCGCTATTTCGAGAACCGCGAGAAGGCCGTCGACCACAACCACGTCGTCGACGCCAACCTCAGCCACAGCTTCAACAGCCGCTTCAAGCTCGACGTCTTCGACAGCTTCGCCCAGGCCCAGGAGCCACAGCAGCTCGGTCAGGGCGCCGGCGGCGCCGGCATCCTGTTCCGCGCGGAGGGCACCAACTTCCGCAACATCGCCGGCTTCGACTTCACCTCCCAGCTCGCCGAGAACTGGAGCGCGGTCACCGGATTCCGCAACAACCTCTTCCGTTTCGACAACGAGCTGTTC
>JBIKMQ010000555.1:0-2627 GCA_044359215.1 Candidatus Chromulinivoraceae bacterium | reverse complement strand
CCGCCTCGAGCGCGGCCCGCTTCACCGGTGTCGGCTGCAGGGCCAGGTCGCGCCCCTTGGGACGGTCCGGCTGGCTCACCGCCAGGACCACCGACCAGCGCGGGTCGGCCGCCAGGCGCCGCAGCACGGTGGCCGCGAGGTCGGCGGTTCCCAGGAAGACCAGTCGGGGCAAGTCGGGCGTCACGCCGGCGAGGATCGGTGAGGCGTCCCCCGGCGGGCAAGTGGTCCGGTGGGTGGGTCCGCCCGGGGCAGGCGGGTGGATGGGCAGGAGGGCGAGGGGCCCGGGGCCGGACCCGGGAGACACCGCAGACCCCGGAACCAGCGGAAACCCCGGAGCCTCAGGCGAGGATGCCGCGGATCGGCGAGGCCTCGACGACGCCGGTGAGCTTCTGTTCCAGGCCTCCGTGGAAGAAGGTCAGTCGCTGGGGATCCAGGCCCATGAGGTGCAGGATCGTCGCATGCAGGTCGCGCAGGTGATGTCGGTCGACGACGGCGGCCTCGCCCACCTCGTCGGTCTCGCCGTAGCTCGTGCCGGCCTTCACGCCCGCCCCGGCCATCCAGTAGGTGAAGCCCTTGGGGTTGTGGTCGCGGCCGCCGGGCCTGCCGCCGGTGTTGAAGGTCTCCGAGACGGGCATCCGGCCGAACTCGCCGCCCCACACGACGAGCGTCTCGTCCAGCAGGCCCCGCTGCTCGAGGTCGGCCAGCAGCGCGGCGATCGGCTGGTCCACCTCCGGGCAATGCAGCTTGAGGTTCTCCTCGATGCCGTGGTGGCCGTCCCAGGTGTTCTGGCCGCCGGCCGCGCCGCCGCCCGAGTAGATCTGCACGAAGCGCACCCCGCGCTCCACAAGCCGCCGCGCCGTCAGGCATTGCCGTCCGAAGGGGGCCGGGCCCTGGGCCAGCGGATGCCAGGTGGGCTTGGGTTCGTGGATGCCGTAGGCCTCCAGCGTGCGCGGGTCCTCCTGCGACAGGTCCAGCGCCTCGGGTGCGGAGGCCTGCAGGCGGAAGGCCAGCTCGTAGCTGGCGATGCGCGCGGCCAGGTCGGGGCTGTCCGGGTGGCGACGCTGGTGACGCGCGTTGAGTTCCTGGAGGAACTCGAGCTCGCGGCGCTGGTGCTCCGTGGTGAGTCCCGCCGGCGGCCTCAGGTTGAGGATCGGATCACCCGACGTGCGCAGCACGGTGCCCTGGTGCGCGCCGGGCATGTAGCCGCTGGACCAGTTCGGCGCGCCGGTCGTCGGCCCGCCGCGCGGGTCGAGCATGACCACGTACGCGGGGAGGTTCCGGTTCACCGTCCCCAGCCCGTAGCTGAGCCAGGCGCCAAGCGACGGGTGGCCCTGCAGGATGCGGCCGGTGTTCATCTGCAGCACCGCGCTGCCGTGGGCGAAGGAGTCGCTGTGGAGCGACTTCACCACAGCCAGCTTGTCCATGTGCCGGGAGAGGTGCGGGAAGGCGTCGGAGCACCAGAGGCCGGACTGGCCGTGCTGGCGGAAGGTGCGCCGGCTGGCCTGCAGGACCGCGCGCGTCCGGGTGTTGCGGCGGAACTCGTTGTCGATGGTCTGCCCGTCGCGTCGCTGCAGCCCGGGCTTGTAGTCGAAGGTGTCCACCTGCGAGGGGCCGCCGAACATGAAGAGGAAGATCACCGACTTGGCGCGCGTGGGCCGGTGCGGTGGCCGGGGCGCCAGCGGATGGGGTGGCACGCTCGGGGGCCGGCCGGTCCCGGTCGCCCCGCGGCCGCGCGTGAAGAACCCGTCGGCCTCCAGCAGGGAGGTCAGGGCCAGGCCGGCGAAGCCCGCGCCCATGTCCCAGAGGAACCGGCGGCGCGGTTGGATCGGTCCGTCGGGATTCATTCGGAGGAGAGGAATTCGTTCAGGTTGAGCAGGCCCCGGCAGAGGCTGGCGAGGGCGCGATGCCGCGCATCACCGCCAGCAGCGCCTTCGCGGACCGCCGTGGCCCCCTGGTCCCTCAGGAGGTTGCGGGCGGCCCGCCGTTCGGCCGTTTCGGGGGCGCGCTGCAGGGCCAGCGCGAAGGCCCGGTCAATCCGGCGGTCCGTGTCGGGGCCGGCCTCGCGGGCCACGCGCGCGGCGAAGGCGTCGGCCTGGCCGGCCATCCACGGGTCGTTGAGCAGCATCAGCGCCTGCGGTGCCACGGTCGTCCGGGGACGCTGTCCGGTGGGCGCCGTGCCGTTGGCCCCGTCGAAGCATTCCAGCAGGGGCACCCGCAGCGCCCGCTTCACCACGAGGTACACGCTCCGCCGGTCCTGTTCGGACGGCGGGCTGTCCTGCCATCCCTTGCCGGCCGAGTCCTGGGTGGTATGCACCTCGGCCGGCAGCGTCGGGAACACGCTCGGGCCGCCCCGCGCCGGGTTCAGGCGGCCGCTGACGGCGAGGATCGAGTCGCGGATGGCCTCGGCATCCAGCCGCCGCAGGATCGGTCGACCCGCGACCGGGGCGGCCGTGTCCCCTGCCAGATCCCCGGTCTGGCGTGCCGTCCGGCGCACCCCCGAGGGCGCCGGGACGGGCGCGCGCGAGGACATGCGGTAGGCCCGGCTGGTCATCACGTGCCGGTGCAGCGCCTTGAGGTGCCAGCCGCGGGCCACGAGTTCGGCGGCGAGGTGGTCGAGCAGTTCCCGG
>JBIKMQ010000554.1:0-2628 GCA_044359215.1 Candidatus Chromulinivoraceae bacterium | reverse complement strand
GTGAAGAGCACCGTGCGGATGGGCACGTTGATGCCCACGCCCAGCGTGTCGGTGCCGCAGATGACCTTGAGCAGGCCGCGCTGGGCCAATTGTTCGACCAGGATCCGGTAGCGCGGCAGCAGGCCGGCATGGTGCAGGCCGATGCCCGAGCGGAGCCACCGCTTGAGGTCGGGCCCATAGGGGCTGGAGAACTTGACCCCCTCCAGCGCCGTGGCGATCGCCGCCTTCTCCTCCCGGGTGGCCGTGGCGAGGCTGGTGAAATCCTGGGCGCTGTCGGCGGCGTCGGCCTGGGTGAAGTGCACCACGTAGACCGGCCCCTTGCCGTCAGCCAGAAGGCCCTCGACGGTCTGCGACAGGGGCGTCTCGGCGTAGCTGAACTCCAGCGGCACCGGCCGGGTCGCCGACTTGACGGTGATGCTGGGCAGCCCGTTGAGCCGGGTCATGCCTTCCTCGAAGAACCCGGTGTCGCCCAGGGTCGCCGACATCAGCAGGAAGCGGGCGTTGGACAAGGTCAGCAACGGCACCTGCCAGGCCACGCCACGGTCGCGGTCGGAGTAGTAGTGGAACTCGTCGACCACGACGTCTCGGACCACCGCGTCGGGGCCGTCGCGCAGGGCGATGTTGGCCAGGATTTCGGCCGTGCAGCAGAGGATCGGCGCGTCGCGGTTGATCGTGGCGTCGCCGGTGCTCAGGCCGACGTTGTCGGGACCGAACTCGCGGCAAAGCGCCAGCCACTTCTCGTTGACCAGCGCCTTGATGGGACAGGTGTAGACCGACCGTCGGCCCTGGGCCAACGCCTTGAAGTGCAGCGCCGAGGCCACCAGCGATTTGCCGGAACCGGTGGGCGTGTTGAGGATGACGTTCTTCCCGGCGTAGAGTTCGAGGATGGCCTCCTCCTGGGCCGGGTAGAGCTCCACGCCCCGGGCCCGGGCGAAGTCGAGGAACCGGTCGAGCAACAGGTCGTCGGTCGGGGCCTCAAGCCGCGGCAGGAAGTCGTAGAGGGTGGCGCTCACGCTGGAGCCCGAGGCTGGACCGCCAGGCCCGCGCCGAGCAAGCGCCGGTACAGTGCATGGTACTTCGCCCAGGCCACGGAGGCCGCATGATGCCGGACGCTGTCGCGGATCTGCTCCGGCGTGGCGGTGGCCCCGTCGCCCGCGATCATGCCGGCGATCTGGCGGGCGAGATCCTCCGGGTCGTCCGGACGGAACAGCCGCCCGTTGAATCCCGTCCGCAGGATGTCCACCGACCCGCCGCTGGCGGAGGCGATCGAGGGCCTGCCCAGGGCCAGCGCCTCGGTGAGCGCCACGGAGCAGGGCTCGTCGGTCGAGGGGATGATGAACACGTCGGCCGCCTCGACCGCCTCCCGGACCCGGTCGGTCGGGCCGGCGATGCGCACGTACGGGGCCAGGCCGAGCGCGCCCACCTGCGCCTTGAGTTCCCGGGCGAAGGCCTGCGAGTCGGCGTCGGCCGGCGTCGGTCCCCAAAGGGTGAAGTGCACCCGCTGCCGGAGCGCCACCGGAAGACGCCCGAGTGCGTCGAGGACCAGGTTCCACTTTTTCCAGCGGACCAGGTTGCCCACGCCGACCAGCGCCAGCCGCCCGCGCGGCCCCGGACGGGTCACCAGCGGCCCCTCGAAGAAGGTGTCCGAGCAGCAATCGGGGATGATCTCCACACGCCCCGGCTCGGGGGTCAGTCCGTAATGCGCGGCCATCGCCGGGTTGAGCACCACGGTGGCCATCCGTCGGCGCCGGGCACCCCAGCGGTACAGGGCCGTGCGACGGGCGAAGGCGTGGTTGGTGAAGACAATGGGCACCCCGCCGGGGAGGAGGGCCATCAGCACCGCGGCGGCGAACCCGCCCCGGCTGTGCGCGTGCAGGATGCCCCAGGACTCGTCGCGACACCGGCGCCGCGTCTCCAGCACCACCGCGAAGGCCCGGGCGAAGAGCCCCAGATGCCTCGGGGACTCGGCCAGGAGCCATCGGCTGTGGCGCAACTCCAGGGGCGGCTGGCGGCGCGACTCGAAGCCCCGATGCACGACGACCGCGTGGCCGAACTCCCCGGCCGGATCCCGCGCATGGCGCAGCACGGTGAGGATGCCGCCGTCGTCCTGGGTTGAGCCCACGAGGTGCAGGACCGGAACGGCGCCTGGGCTTGGGCTCCCCGGGATCCGGGGGCCCCGGGCTTCCGGACTGGGCACAGGGGGCATGGACCGGACCTCAGGACGCCGTCGGGCTCGCGGGGGCCGTCTCGGCCGGAACGGCCTGCTTCGAGGCAAGCCGGAACACCGTCTTGGCCGCCGGGACATCCAGGGCCAACGTGCGTGTCCGGTGCCAATGGGTGATGAGGACCAGGCCGGAAAGGAGGCCGAAGGTCTGCATGAAGAAGCCCGCCTCGCCCGTGGTGCTCATGAAGGTGACCAACTGGACCACCCACAGTGAGCTGACATGGCAGGTCAGGCGGTCGAAGGACGTCTCGCACCCCAGCCGGTGGATGGATCTCAGGTTGCGGATGGCGACCACGGACACCGCGCCCAGGAAGGTCATCACGCCCAGCAGGCCCGGCAGGCCGAGGTTCACCAGCAGGCTCGGGATGCCTGCGTAGAAGATGCCCTGATCCAAGCTCTGCTCC
>JBIKMQ010000553.1:0-2629 GCA_044359215.1 Candidatus Chromulinivoraceae bacterium | reverse complement strand
GAGGACCTCGCCGCCGTGGTGGGCGAGCGCTTCTTCGAGGTCTGGAACGGCGTGGACGGCGACAACGACCCGGGCGACGCGCAGCACCCCTCGACCGACCAGATCTGGGACATCGCCAACACGCTGCGCCTGGCCGGGCTCGGGGCCCCGCCGCTCTTCGGCGTCGCCACGGATGATTCGCACGACTACCAGGGCAACGAGCGACGGGCCCCGCCGTTCCGCGCCTGGATCCAGGTGAGGGCGCGGCACCTGACGCCGGAGTCACTGATTCAGGCCATCGAGCGGGGCGACTTCTACGCGTCCACCGGCGTGGTGCTCGACGACGTGGCCTTCGATGCCGACGCCCGGCGCCTGTCGCTGCAAATTCACGCCCGCCCTGGGGAGCGCTTCACCACCCGGTTCATCGGCACCCGACGGGGCGTGTCACTGGCAGGGAAGCCACGGGTGGACGCGGCCGGAAAGGTGGTGGAGACCACCCTCGACTACCGTGCTGAAACCGGGCCGCAAATCGGGGAGATACTTGCCGAGGTGAAGGGCCCGCGGCCCTCCTACCGGATGCGCGGCGACGAACTGTACGTCCGCGCGGTCGTCACCTCGTCCCGGAAACCCGAGGTCCCGACGACCGAGGCCGAGTTCCAGCAGGCCTGGACCCAGCCCGTGGGGTGGAAGGTTGGGGAACCGCGGAGGTGACCGCTGGATCCACCAAGGCCAGTCGCCCCGTCGGTCCCATGGGAGGCTTTGCGGTTTACAGGCCACCTCCATTCGGGACATTCGGCTCTTCGGATGAGGCAGGGAACCCCATCTCCAGCTCCAACCCTCCGCCGGGACGGCGCATGGACGATGGCCCCGACCCGTTGGATGCTCTCCCTCTGGATGGCGTTGGGCTGCCTCGGTCGCCTCGCGGCCCAGGAGCTGACCGTGCGGGAGATCCCGGAACTCACCGTCACCTCGGCCCCCGGATGGACCGAACGCGTGGAGTGGACGGCTTCCGAGTTGTCCCTGCCCTTCTGGTCGACACCGCAGGATCTCCCCGCCAGCGTCACCAACTCCTTCCGCTGGCTGGACCGCTCCCGCCAGCGGCCCGTCGGCTTCTACCGCACCGTGGTCACCGGCTGGGATGCGACGACGCTGATCCAGTCGATCCCCACCCATGAACCGCCCGGAATCCGGCGGCCCGCCGGATTCGTCTGGATCCGGCCGGGTCTCTTCACCATGGGAAGTCCCGCCGTGGAACCGGGCCGGGGGACCAACGAGGTGCGGCGATCGGTGCTCCTGACCCGGGGCTTCTGGATGAGCGACCACGAGGTGACCCAGTCGGAGTACCGGGGCCTCATGGGTCGGAACCCGTCGGGATTCCCCGGCGACGACCGGCCCGTGGAGAACGTCTCCTGGACCGATGCCGTCGCCTATTGCGAGGCGTTGAACCGGAAGGCCTCCGGGCTCCGGGAACTCCCCCCAGGCTACGCCTACCGGCTCCCCACGGAGGCCGAGTGGGAATACGCGGCCCGGGCGGGATCGGGGACCGCCTACCCGTGGGGTGAGTCCGAGGCGGAGATCGGACGCCATGCCTGGCACGCCGGAACCGCCGAGTTCTCGACCCGGGAGGTCCGTCGCTTGTCGCCCAACCGCTGGGGGCTCCACGACCTGCTCGGCAACGTGTGGGAATGGTGCCTGGACTGGGGAGCCGTACCGGCCGACACGGCCTCCCTCGAACCGACCGGCCCGGGGAATGGATCGTTGCGGATCATCCGGGGCGGATCCTACCTGGATGACCCGAGGCTGCTGCGAACGGCCTCGCGGATGGCGTTCCGACCGGACTGGTCGGGCGATTGCCTGGGGTTCCGACCGGTGTTGGCCGCGACCGATCCCCCGGGCTCGGGCCGATTGGGGCTGCGGATGGTCCCGGAGCTGACGCTTCGCGCAAGCCCTGGCACCCGCTACCGCATCGAGAGGACCCGCTCGCCCCGGGTGACGAACTCGTGGGAGACAGCCACCCAACTCGACCTCGCAACCAACTCGCTGGTCGTGTGGACCGACCTCTCGGAAACTCCGCCGGGGTGGTCCTACCGTGCCGTGCGCATCGTGGAAAACGGCGGGGGTGGCGGCGGTGGCGGCGGTGGCGGGGGTGGCGGCGGAACCGGACCGGGCGGCGAGGGCGGAGGCCCGCTCCGACCCGGGGAACCCACGAACGGACGACCCACCGGATTCGTCTGGGTCTCCGCCGGGACCTTCCGCATGGGCAGCCCAGAGACCGAGCTCGGCCGTCGATCCAACGAGACTGCCCACACGGTCACCCTGACTCAGGGCTACTGGATGAGCGACCACGAGGTGACCGAGGCGGAGTTCGAGTCGCAACTCGGCCCGGCCAGCACACCGGCCCATGGCCCGAGGTTTCCGGTCCAATCCACCTGGGCGGATGCCGAGCGGTACTGCCAGGCCCTGACGGACAAGGCCCGGGCGGGCGGCACCTTGCCGGAGGGATACGTCTATCGCCTGCCCACCGAGGCCGAATGGGAGAACGCCTGCCGGGCCGGGACCACCACCCGGTACTCGTGGGGCGATGACCCCGACGGACTCGACATCGGGAAGCACGCATGGTCTTGGGTCGCGACCTATCGGGAAGTCCGCC
>JBIKMQ010000552.1:0-2632 GCA_044359215.1 Candidatus Chromulinivoraceae bacterium | reverse complement strand
CCGGGGATGGGGCTCAGGAAAAGGGGGCGCCGGTTCTCTGGGGGGGCGCCGACCGATCGGGTCGACGGGCCCTGCCCACGCCCCCGGCCTGGCGTGGAACAAAAAAGGCGAGGGCCGGAGGAGTCCGGCCGTCGCCTCTGGGAAAGAGGGCTGGCAATAAGGCGTATCAGAAAACCGGATCAGTACCGGTCGCGACCGCCGCCGCCGTAACCGCCACGGCCGCCGCCACCGCCGCCGCCGCCGTAGCCACCGCGGCCGCCACCACCACCACCGTAGCCGCCGCCGCCGCCCGGAGGACGGTCTTCACGGGGCCGGGCGATGTTCACGGTCAGGGGGCGTCCGCCGAGCTGGGCGCCATTCATCGCCTCGACGGCGCGCTGGGCCTCCTCGGGGGAGCTGAAGGTCACGAAACCGAAGCCGCGGGGACGGCCGCTGACGCGGTCGACCATCAGGTTGGCCTCAAGGACGGTGCCGTGGGCCGCGAAGGCGTCCTGGAGCTCGTTCTCGGTGGTGTTGTAGGAAAGGTTTCCGACAAACAGTTTGTTGTTCATGATGATTTGCTGTTCCGAGTACCGACTGCATTCTCGAGGTTGTTCCCGACTGCCGGGTTTCAAATCATCACCGAACCAAGTTCACCTGAGGATTCACCACGCCTTCGAAGCACTAGATCTCTGACAGACGAGGGGAACCATCGCGATTTTCAGTCAAAGGACAACCCCTTTCGCGTTTTTTTTTGAGGGTGGGGTCGGTGGACAGCACGGGGTGGTTCATGGCGTCCCGGGCCGTCCCGTCATCCGCACCGTGATGCCGCGGTCCGCCAGGAAGGACTTGGCCTCCTGGATTGTGTGGGTGCCGAAATGGAAGATGCTGGCCGCCAGCACCGCGTCGGCCCGGCCCTCCTTGAGGACATCGGCCAGGTGCTGGAGGTTGCCGGCGCCGCCGCTGGCGACCACGGGAACGCCGACGGCCTCGCTGACCCGTCGGGTGATCACGAGGTCGAAGCCCTGCTTGGTCCCGTCGGCATCGATGGAGTTGAGGACGATCTCGCCGGCCCCCAGCTCGCAGGCCCGGCGGGCCCACTCCACGGCGTCGAGGCCGGTCTCCTTGCGCCCCCCTGCGGCGAAGACGCCCCAGCGGTCGCTGGCCACCTGCTTGGCGTCGATGGAGACCACGATGCACTGGCTGCCGTACTTCTCGGCGCCCTGCCGGATCAACTCCGGGTGGCTGATGGCGCTGGAGTTGATGCTGATCTTGTCCGCCCCGGCGCGGAGCATCTGCCCCATGTCCTCCACGGTGCGGATGCCGCCGCCGACCGTCAGCGGCATGAAGCACTGGTCGGCCGCCCGCTCGATGACGCCGATCATCGAGGCCCGGCCGTGGGCGCTGGCCGTGATGTCGAAGAACACCATCTCGTCGGCGCCCTGGGCGTCGTATCGCAGGGCCATCTCGACGGGATCACCGACGTTGCGCAGGCCGCCCTCCTCGGCCCGGCCGAACTGCACCCCCCGGGTTACGCGGCCGTCGTGCACGTCGAGGCAGGGGATGATCCGCCGGGCCAGGGGCGTCGGCCTCGGATTCGACGGCAACGGGTCCGCAGGGGTGGCACCAGGTCGGGAGTTCATCGCAGGCGGTCCGGACCGGATTCCCCGGGGACCTTTCAGGACGGTGGCAAAACCCCGGAAGGCCGCACAAGGGCGAATGGACTGGTCCGCTCCCGGCGACCACACCACCATCGCCGGGCATGGCGGAGACTCGGCAGCATGTGGTCGTGACCGGGACAGGGACCGGCGTCGGCAAGACCGTCCTCTCGGGGCTCCTGGTCCGTCGCCTGGTCCGACGGGGCCAGACCGTCCGGGCCTTCAAGCCGCTTTGCAGCGGCGGCCGGGGTGACGCCCTCGTCCTCGAGGCCGCCCTCGGGGGCATCCAGAGGCTCGATGAGATCAATCCATGGCATTTCGATGCCCCGCTCAGCCCGGCGCTGGCCGCCCGTCTCGAGCGCCGCCGTGTGGACCTCGCCCAGGTGCTGGCCCATGTCCGGGCGCATGCCGCCGGGGCCGGGCTCGTCCTCGTCGAGGGGGCTGGAGGTCTCCTGAGTCCCCTCACCGCCGACGGTGACACCCGGGACCTGCTCCGGCGCCTTCGTGCCATCCCTGTCCTTGTCGCCTCCAATCGCCTGGGGGTCCTGCATGATGTCCGTGCCGCCCTCGCCTGCCTGCCGCCGGGCGTCCGCCAGCGAACCCCCGTCGTCCTCATGGCCCCGGCCGAGGCCGACGCCTCCACCGCGCGGAACGCCCGCTGCCTGTCGGAATTCCACCCGGCCGACCGCATCGTCGAGATCCCGAGGGTCTCGGGCGCCATCCAGTCCGGTGCCGTCGCGCCGTCGGCCGCCTTGAACCGCCGGCTCGACCGCATTCTCGCCCTGCTGGGAGTCTGAGGCCCGCTCGATCGCGGATGCCGCGTGAACTCGCGGTTGCGGTGCCCTCCGGCCGGGGGCTATCGTGGGCGAACGATTTCTATGACGTTGACCGAAAAGCTGCTGGCCCGAGCCTCGGGCAAGGCCCGGGTGTCCGCCGGTGACAACATCTGGGTGAATGCCGATGTCCTGATGACCCATGACGTGTGCGGACCCGGG
>JBIKMQ010000551.1:0-2637 GCA_044359215.1 Candidatus Chromulinivoraceae bacterium | reverse complement strand
CGTGGTCATCGCCTCGGCCAACGGCAACTTCCACAAGAACGGCGGGTCGAAGACCTGCGTCGAGCTGGCCTTCGAGCGGATGGTCGGCGGCACCGACATCCTCGAGGCGCTCATCGCCGGGGTGAACCTCGTGGAACTGGACCCCGAGGACACCAGCGTGGGCTACGGTGGCCTGCCCAATGCCGAGGGCGTCGTGCAGTTGGATTCCTGCTGCATGCATGGGCCGAAGAAGCGCGCCGGCGGCGTGGCGGCGCTCGAGGGCGTGCGGACCCCGTCCCGGGTGGCCCATGCCGTGATGGAGAGCACCGACCACCACCTGCTCGTCGGCAAGGGGGCGCAGGACTTCGCCCGCCACCTGGGCTTCGCCATCGAAGCCGACCTCAACACCGAGCGGTCCCGCAAGGCGTGGCTGGAGTGGAAGCGGCAGACCGATCCGAAGCACTACCTCCGGCCCGAGGACCGCAAGACCTCGGCGCAGGTCGACCATCAGCGCATCCTGCGCCGGCTCATCGCCGACGGGGTCATCCCGCCGCGCCACTACTGGGGAACCATCCACTGCAACGGGGTCAATGCCGCGGGCGAGATCGCCGGCGTGACCACCACCAGCGGCCTGGCCTGGAAGATCCCCGGCCGGGTGGGGGATTCCCCGATCCTGGGCGCGGGATTGTACGTCGATGGCACCATCGGCGCGGCCGGATCGACCGGGCGCGGCGAGGCCAACCTCTACAACCTGTCCTCGCACCTTATTGTCGAGTCGATGCGCCAGGGCCGGCACCCCAAGGACGCCTGCCTGGAGGCCCTGCGACGCATCCGCGCCAACACCGTCGAACGCCGCCTGCGCAAGCCCAACGGCGACCCGAACTTCAACGTCACGTTCTACGCCATCAACGCGAAGGGCGAGCACGCCGCCGTCGCCATGTATGCCGAGGATGACAACGACCGCGGCTGGGCCGGCCAGACCGACGGCCGCCGCGTGCGCTACGCTCTGTGCACCGAGGACGGCCCGGCGACGCTCCCCTGCGAGGGCCTGATTCCCGGCGCCCTGCAGGACAACGTCTGAGCGCCCGCGGAATCGGGGGAGGCGTGGTGGCTTCTGCCCGAGGTCGGCCGGCGGACGCGATGGCGGCATCGTCCGGCCCGGGGAGGCATTTCAGCGATTTCCCGCGCTCATTTCGGGGCCAGATGCTTGTCGAACCAGACGGCGAAGCGCTCCACGTCGTTTTCCCAGTCCTTCCACCCGTGGCCCTGCCCGGGGCGCACCTCCAGGTCGCCGGTGCCTCCCACGGCCTTGACCCGTTCCAGGAAGAGCTCCGACTGCTGCATGGGGACGAGCCGGTCCTGGTCGCCGACCAGCAGGAACACCGGACCAATGCCCGCCCGGACGTGGTGGGCCGGTGAGATCGACTCGCCGAACCGGCGTTTGGCCTCGGGCTCCTGGGGTACCTCTCCGAAGGCGCTCTTGAAATCCTTGAGGATGCCCTCTCCCAGGGCCGTCTCGCCGGGTTTTCCGTAGTTCAGGAAATCCGTCGGCGGGAAGAAGCAAGCGGCGGCCTGCACGGCGCTGCTCCCGCGATCGATCGGATCCTTGGCGTCGGCCTTCCCGGGGCCGCCGCGCGTCAGCAGCATGAGCGACAGGTGCCCCCCGGCGCTCCCGCCGGCGACACCGAGGCGGGCCGGGTCGATGGCGTAGTCGGCGGCGTGATGGCGGATGAACCGCACCGCCCGCTCCATCTGGGGCACGATCTCCGGGATCCGGTAGCGCGGGTTCGACCCGTGGACCACTGCGAACACCGTGTATCCGTGGTCGAGCAGCGGTTGCACCACCTTGAGGCCGATGAACTCGGGCGACGAGTACCAGCCGCCGCTGACCACGTAGATCACGCCCACGCCCTTCGGTTTCTGGGGTGTGAACACATCGAAGGTCAGCGACGTGCCATCGGCCCGGCCGTAGATCACGTCCCGTACCCGGGTCGAGGGCATGGGATCGGCGGCCCGTCCATCGAAGACCGTCGATCCGAGGATGAGCAGGGCCAGCCATTGGGCGGTCAAACCTCCGGCCCGTCGTGAACAGGGGAACATGGCCAGACCCTGCGGTGTTCACCGTCCCCAAGCAAGCCGGGTGGCGTTTGCCGGGGGACACGTGCCATCCTCGCGGTCACCCGACCGGATCATGCGGAACGCACAAGCCCCTTCGCCGTGCCTCGCTCGGCGATGAATTGGAGGCGCGCCGTCACTCCGAGGCACTATGTCTGAGGATGTTTCCCACCTGGGTGGGGTGCCATGTGGTTCGACTGGTACGCGTGGAAACTCCACGACGGGTCAGACAGTAGGCGATCGATGGAAGGGTGGTGCCACTGGTCGATGACATTTCACGGATCACCCCGAGCACCGAGTGATTGAAACGGTCAGCAGCCTGTCGGAGACTTGGGACCAGCTTCAGCCGAAAGCTCAAGCTGGTTGACGTCGTAGTAGGTGTGGCCATTCCGACGGTAGCTTCGAACCCTGGGGTAACCCGACCGAATCAGCCCCATGTCCAGACTCCCTTTGGGCTTCGGTTGGAGAAAAATTGGAGGAAAAACCCCGGCTCAAGGTCTTCTCGGTAACCGTGAACGTCGAGAAAACCCAATGAAATTGAGG
>JBIKMQ010000550.1:0-2639 GCA_044359215.1 Candidatus Chromulinivoraceae bacterium | reverse complement strand
GGTCTCGCCGCGGGCGAAGACGGCCGATCCGTGGGCGCGGGGGAGGAAGCCCACCTCGCTCGACAGGGCGCGGATGGCGTCGAAATCGCGGCCGTCCAGGCGCTTGGAGTGGTCGAGCACGAGGCTGCGGACCGCTTCCTTCTGGATGTAGTACTGGGCGTCCTTGATGACGAACTCGGTGACCTTCTCGGCCCCGAACTGGGCGACGAGCTTCTGGCCGACGTCGGCGAAGATGGCGTTGACGGCGGCTTCGCGGGCCAGCTTCTGCGGGGTGAGCAGGGCGGGGATGATCCGGTCTCCAGCCAAAGCCTTGGCGGCGTTCAGGATCTCTTCCGGCACGATGTTGACGGTGATGGCGCGCTTGGTCTTGCCGGCCTTGGCGGCCAGCTCTTCCTGGGCGGCGATCAGCGGCTGGCAGGCGGCCTGGGCGAACTTGAGGGCGGCGATGAAGTCGGCCTCGGAGATCTCGTTGGCCGCACCTTCGTACATGACGACGTCGGTCTTGTTGCCGACGTAGATCAGGTCGAGGTCGGACTGGGCCTGCTGCTCGTGGGTGGGGTTCACCACGAATTCGCCACCGACGCGGGCCACGCGGACGGCACCGAGGGGGCCGGCCCAGGGGATGTCGGAGACGGTCAACGCGGCCGAGGCACCGAGGATGGAGAGGATGTCGGCATCGTTCTGGCCGTCGGCCGAGAGGAGCAGCGACTGGACCTGCACTTCATTGTACCAGCCCTTGGGGAAGAGCGGGCGGATGGGGCGGTCGGTGAGGCGGCAGGTGAGGATCTCCTTCTCGGAGGGCCGGCCTTCGCGCTTGAAGTAGCCTCCGGGGAAACGGCCGGCGGCGGCCGCCTTCTCGCGGTAGTCGACGGTGAGGGGGAAGAAATCCTGGCCGGGCTTGGCCTTGGAGGCCGCGACGGCGGCCGTCAGGATGATGGTTTCGCCGAGTTGGACGGTGACGGCGCCGTCGGCCTGCTTGGCAAAGCGGCCGGTTTCGATGGTGATGTGCTGACCACCGACGGGGATTTGAACAGTATGGGACATGCTGGCAGGTGCCCGACCGCCCTGAGGAACTTCACTCGGACCCCGGGCAGACCCCATCTCCAGGGGCGCTGCGATGGGAGGGGGTCCGAGTGAAATTTCCCGAGCGGACCGGGCGTTTCATTTCTGACTTCTTCGACGCGTCTTTGGGGTTGGGATGCCGGCTGGGCGCGCGCGTCGGATGGGCGACCTGCCTGCGGCGGACATCCCCGGGGGCCCGATCGATTCGGGGTCCGGGGACTCCTGGAGCGATGACCGGGCGCTCGGCCCGGCCCCGCGAAAACTTATTTACGGAGCTTCAGCTTCTTGGTGAGCGCCTGATAACGGGCCGAATCGGTGCGGTTCAGATAGTCGAGCAGGCTGCGACGCTTGCCCACCATGAGGAGCATGCCGCGGCGGCTGCTGTGGTCCTTCTTGTTCTTCTGGAGATGCTCCGTGAGGGAGTTGATCTTCTGGGTCAGAAGGGCAATCTGGACATCGGCGGAGCCGGTGTCTTTGGCGTGGATTCGGTGTTCGGCGATGGTTTTGTTTTTGTCGGACATGATTCGGTGTCGGGAAGCCTTGTACCTCCCTGTAAGCGTTTCCGTTTATCGTGAACCGCCACCCTAGGCGGCGGCCGTCCCAGGGGCAAGTCTGGAGTTTGGGGCCTCCATCACCGCATTCCATCCGCCCCTGCTCCCACCGTGCCCCGATGCCTCGCCCTGGGCTCCCTCCCGGCGTGCCCGCCCGATGGTCCCACCATGCCCGCGCCGGATGGAGCGCCCCCCTCCCAGGTCGCACGGGCCGCCTGCGGGCTTGCCGGTGGGCCTTTCGGCGGGAAGGGTGTCGGCCAGTCGGGCGGGCCAGAGAGGCCTCCGGCTGGATGATGATCAGCTACGAAGAGGCGTTGCGGCAAGTCCTGGAGGGGATGACCCCGGTGTCATCGGTTTCGTTGTCGATAACGGAATGCCTTGGAGCCTGCCTGGCCGCAGAGGTCGTTTCCCGGGTCGACCTGCCGGGCTTCGACACGGCCTCCATGGATGGATACGCCGTGCGGTCCGCCGAGTTGGGCGGCGTGGAGGCTCCCGGGGGCGCTGGCCGAGGGGTCGTGCTGCCCTGCGGCTTCGTGGTGGCGGCCGGTCAGGCTGCCGACCAGGCCCTGGCCCCCGGCCAGTGTGCCCGCATCCTGACGGGGGCGCCAATGCCTGCCGGGGCCGATGCCGTGGTGATGCAGGAGGACACGGAGCGGGAACCCGACGGACGGGTGCGGTTCCTGGAGGGCGCCCGGCCCTGGGAGAATGTCCGGTTCCGGGGCGAGGATTTCCGGGCGGGAACCCGGGTGCTGTCGGCGGGCCGGCGCTTGGGACCGCCGCAGTTGGCCCTGGCCGCGGCCGCCGGGCACGCGGTGTTGACGGTGCATCGTCCGGTGCGGGTGGCGGTGCTGGTGTCGGGGGACGAAGTGTGCCCGCCCGGCAGCCCCTTGGGCCCGGGGCAAATCCACGACAGCAACTCGGTGCTGCTCGGCTCGCTGTTCCGGGCGGCCGGCGCGGAGGTGGTGCGCCTTGCCCGGCTTCCGGACCGGATGGAGGACACGGTCGCCGGCCTCGGGTCGGCGGCGG
>JBIKMQ010000549.1:0-2643 GCA_044359215.1 Candidatus Chromulinivoraceae bacterium | reverse complement strand
CAAGCGGGCGGTGAACGGGGTTTCCTTCACGGTCCGCCGCGGCGAGATCCTGGGCTTCCTCGGGCCCAACGGCGCGGGCAAGTCCACCACCATGCGCATGATCACCGGGTTTTTCCCGCCCACCTCGGGCCGGGTGCGCATCGGTGACCACGACATCTCCGAGGAGCCCATCGCGGCCAAGAAGCTCATCGGCTACCTGCCCGAGAGCGCCCCGTGCTACTCGGACATGACCGTCAACGGCTTCCTGCGGTTCACGGCCGAGATGCGCGGGATGCGCGGCGCCCAGATCGACCAGGCCGTGGCCAAGGTGGCCGGACTGTGCTTCCTCGAGGGCGTGCTGCACCAGAGCGTGGACACCCTCTCCAAGGGCTACCGTCACCGCACCTGCTTCGCCCAGTCCATCCTGCACGATCCCGAAGTGCTGGTGCTCGACGAGCCGACCGACGGCCTCGACCCGAACCAGAAACACGAGGTCCGGCAGATCATCAAGCGCATGGGCCAGACCAAGGCCATCATCTTCTCGACCCACATCCTCGAGGAGGTCGAGGCCTGCTGCTCCCGGGCGATCATCATCGACCGTGGCACGGTGGTGGCCAATGGCACCCCTGCCGAACTGAAGGCCCGGGCCGACGCGGCCGGATCGGTGCACCTGCGAGTACGCGGCGTGGCCGGCGACACCCTCAAGGCCAGGCTGGGCTCCCTGGCGGTGGCCGGCCGGGTGCAGGTCCAGGACAACGGCGACGGTTCCCTCTCGGCCCGGGTGTTCCCGCGCGACAAGTCCACGCGGGCCGACCTGGCCCTGTCGATCGCCCAGGCAGCCACCCAGGCGGGCTGGAGCTTCGACGAACTCCACACCGACGAGGGGCGCCTGGACGATGTCTTCCGGGCGATCACCCTGCCCGACTCCGTCAAGACCCGAGACTGACGAACCCGACGGAGGCCCCGCACCGGCGACCGGCCGGAGGGCGGGCGCGCCGTCTGCAACCCGACCACTTTCCAATTCCCGACCCCATGAACGAATCGCTTCGGAACATCTGGACGATCCTGAAACGCGAGCTCAGCGGCTACTTCGCGTCGCCGGTGGCCTATGTGTTCATCGTCATCTTCCTGCTGCTCAACGGCTTCTTCACCTTCATGCTCGGAGGCTTCTTCGAGCTGGGTGAGGCCTCGCTCTCCAGGCCCTTCTTCAACTGGCACCCGTGGCTGTACCTCTTCCTGGTGCCTGCCGCCGGCATGAGGCTCTGGGCCGAGGAGCGCCGCGTCGGCACCCTCGAGTTGCTGCTCACCATGCCGATCACCGCCGCGCAGGCCATCATCGGCAAATTCCTGGCCTGCTGGGCCTTCCTCGCGCTGGCCCTGGCGCTGACCTTCCCGGTCGTGGGCACGGTGTATTATCTGGGCCATCCCGACGGCGGTGCGATCTTCGCCGGCTACCTGGGCAGCCTGCTCCTGGCCGGCGCCTACCTGGCGGTCACCGTGGCCACCTCGGCCATGACCCGCAACCAGGTCATCAGCTTCATCCTGTCGGTGGTGATCTGCTTCTTCCTCATCCTTGCCGGATGGGAACCAGTCACCAGCCTGCTGGTGCGCTGGGCCCCGGCCGGGCTCGTGGACCTCGTCACCGGGTTCTCGGTCATGCCGCACTTCGCCAGCTTCCAGCGCGGCGTGGTGGACTTCCGCGACCTGCTCTTCTTCGCCTCGGTCATCGTCTTCAGCCTCTTCGGCACCAGCGTGATCCTCCGCGGCCTCCGCGGCGCCTGAACCTCCAGCCTTCCTTCCTGCGCCATGAAACCGACCAAGCTCCAATCCCTGCTGTTCTCGACCGCCGGTGTCGCCCTAGCCTTCGTGGCGATCACCGGCCTGAACCTGATCTTCAGCCCGGTGCGCGCCCGGCTCGACCTCACGGCCGACGGCCTGCACACCCTGTCCGAGGGCTCTCGCAAGATCCTCTCCAAGATCGACTCCAACGTGGAGGTGCGCCTGTACGTCTCGCGCAGCGAGAACCGGATGCCCAGCGCCCTCAAGAACTACGCCCAGACCGTGGAGGACCTGCTCCAGGAGTTCCGGGCGGCCTCCGGCGGCCGGATCACCATCCAGCGGCTGGACCCCGAGCCGGATTCCGACGCCGAGGACACCGCCAAGCTCGACGGCATCGAGCCCATCCCGCTGGGCCAGATGGGAGGCGACCCGATCTATTTCGGCCTCGCCGTGAGCCTCGCCCCCGAGACCAAGGCCATCCCCTTCCTGTCGCCACAGCGCGAGAAACTGCTCGAATACGACATCGCCCGGGTCATCTCCCAGGTGATCGCCACCAACAAGCCGGTGCTGGGCGTCATGAGCCCGCTGCCGGTGCTGGGCGGGCCCGGCGCGATGAACCCCATGATGATGCAAATGGGCCGGCAACAGCAGCAGCCAGCCTGGATCACCTTCAGCGAGCTCAAGCGCGACTTCACGGTCGAGAACGTCCCGATGGACAGCGAGTCCATCCCCGAGAAGGTCCAGGTGCTGCTCGTGGTGCACCCGAAGGACGTCTCCGAGAAGGCCCAGTTCGCCATCGACCAGTTCGTGCTGCGCGGAGGCAAGCTCATCGCCTTCCTCGACCCGCAGTGCATCACCGACAATCGCAATCCCAACCCGATGGGC
>JBIKMQ010000548.1:0-2649 GCA_044359215.1 Candidatus Chromulinivoraceae bacterium | reverse complement strand
TGCCACGGTCGGCGAAGGCCACCCCGTTGTCCGGCAGATAGCCGGGGAAGCCCTCCGAGGTGGAGTTCTGGAAGTTGATCTTCACCGCGGTCATCCCGGTCGCCGTCGCGGTGGCCTCGGCGGTGGTGAAACGCCACTCCTGGGTGACCGTCTGGGCGTTGGCCCCGGTGTCGCGGTAGCTCACCTTCACCGTCGCCGGTGTCTTTCCAGGCAAGGAGGCCGACGGCCGGAAGGAAACCAGGGTGTCGCCGCCGGTCTTGGTGACGGTGGCGGTGACCGGCGTGCCGTTGAGGCTCACCTGCACCGAGGCCGGGTCGAGGGCCAGGGTCGTGTCGCGGATGAGCAGGTCGACCTTGGGCTTGATGCTGACATTGACCTCACCCGGGGCCGGCGCGGCGCTCAGGAGGAAGGGAGGCAGGGCCGGGGCGGTTCCAGCCCGGGCGCGGTAGGCCTTGATCGCGCCGGCGGTGTTCGGGTCGTTCACCAGCACCTTGCTCCCGTCGGGCATCACCGAGAAGAACTCGACCGAGCCCGTGCTGGTGCCGTCGTAGTAGAAGAGGCGGATCGGGTAGATGCCCGCCTGCTCCACCACGAACGAGCAGAGCGTGTCGCTGGCCCCGCGGCCGCCCTCGAAATCGCCCAGCAGCAGCGAGAGGGCCGAGCGGGGATCGGGTGTGCCGGACAGCAGCCGGAATCCGTCGTCGCTGTTGACGCCGAGGGTGACCAACCCGGCGGGCAGCTCGAGATAGGTCAGGATCTCGAGGGCGTAGCGGTCGGAAATCCCGTCCGTTCCCGGCATGCCCGGGGTGCGGCGGTCGTCCAGGAAGTTGCCGGCCGTCCCGCCCATGTCCTCATAGTTGATGGTCTCCTCCTCGACGAACAGGCCATCGGGCCCGAAGGCCGAAAGATCGGCCATATTCTCGTAGGGTTTGCCGGTCGCGCCGTCGATGGCGGTGCCCGCCAGGAGGGCCTCGTAGGGGGCCGAGGACGTGACGAAGACCGAGTCCATGCGCGCCTTGACGGTGCGCACGGTGAAGCCGCGCTGGGTCTTGTCGATCTGGGCGGCCGGGATGGCCCTGGCCGCGTCGAGGCTGCGATAGGCCTCGGCGACAAACGTCCAGGCGAACACCTGCTCGACCGGCGGATTGGCGGTGTCCTTGAAGCGCAACTCCACCTGGTTGGTGGAACCGGAGGGCAGCAGGCCCGGCGGATCGTAGGTCACCGTCGTGGCGGAGCCCGAGGTGGCCACCTGGGCCGAGACCACCGTGCCGTTGAGCCTCAACTGCACCGAACCGGCGGCGACCTTGGTCGCGGAATCCTCGATGGTCGCCGTGACGACGGCGGTGGCCGGCACCCCCAGTCCCTGCGGGGTGGCCTGGCTGACCTTGGGAGCGGTGGGCCCGGTGGTGACGGTGGCGATGCTGATGTCGTCGACCCAGTGGTTGTCGAAGGAACCGCCCGTGCGCGCCCCGAAGGCGAACCGCCCCGGCGTCGGCACGAAGGCACCGATCAGGTTCGAATAAATCACCGAGTTGTCGAGCGACAGGTCGAGCGTGCCATCGGCGTCGACCTGGATCTTCACGTTCACCCAGGCATCCTTGCGGAAGAGCAGGCCAACCCCCTTGACCGAGGCGATCACCGCCCCGCCCTTCTTGATGTCGATCGCGGGCGCCTCACCACCCCCGTTGTCGTAGGTGTCGAAGCACACGCTCAGGCCGGTGCCCACCCCCTCCTCGCCGATGCCTCCGTCCGGGATGTCGGAGCCGAAGTTGAAGCTGAAGCCATCGGCCCCGCTGCCGCGACCGACGAAGAGCTTGAAGGCGGCACTGAACCCATGGACGGCCTTGCCGGCGTCGAGGTCGTCGATGATGAAGGCGCCCTGCTGGCTTCCCACCGCCTTGGTCAGCTTGAGGAACCCTTCCTCGATGACACCGGCGTTGCCCTCGCCATTGTCCCCGAAGAGCGCGGAGCCCGCAGGCAGGCCCGAGGCGAAGTCGGTGGTGAAGGAACCGGCGCTCAGGCGGGTGATCGCGCCGAGCAAGGCGGCGGCCTGGATGGCCCGGCGGATCAGCGGGGACGGCAATTGCGGGATGGGCATGATGGATCTCATGGGTGGTTTGGACCGTTCTGGGGAAGGCGTTGCGCTACCGTTGAGAACCACCGGAGTCAATGCCAAAGGATGCCAGATCCAGACCCGCACGCCCTTGCCCAGCGGTCCGGGGCGACAACCCGCCACGGGGGCGGGCGCTTCAGCCCGGCCGCGCCACGGCCGGCGAGCGCCGGTGGGCCATGAAGTACAGCACCGGAACGGCCATGCGGCTGATGAGCAGCGAGGCGACTTCGCCCGCCATCAGCGACAGGGCCAACCCCTGGAAGATCGGGTCGGCGAGGATGACGGCCGCACCGACAATGACGGCCGCGGCGGTGAGGACCATCGGCCGGAACCGCACCGCCCCCGCCTCGATCACCGCCCGGTCGATGGGCATGCCTTCACGCATCCCCTGCTCGATGAAGTCCACGAGGATGATGGAATTGCGGACCACGATGCCCGCCCCGGCCATGAACCCGATCATCGAGGTGGCCGTGAAGAAGGCCCCCATCGCCCCGTGGGCCGGCAGGATGCCGACCAGCGAGAACGGGATGGCCACC
>JBIKMQ010000547.1:0-2659 GCA_044359215.1 Candidatus Chromulinivoraceae bacterium | reverse complement strand
CACCACCCGCAGGGCGCCGGGTGTTTCAATTGCCACCGGCTCGACGGCCATGGCCAGAGTTTCGGACCCGACCTGTCGGTGGTCGGGGCGCGTGCTCCCGTGCAGCACCTTGTGCAATCGATCCTGGAGCCCAACGCCGTCATCACCGAGGGCTTCAGCCTGCATCGGGTGGAGACCGCCGACATGGAACTCTCCGGCATCCTGATCGAGGAGAGCGGCCTCAGCGTGACACTGGGCCTGGCCAACGGCCGCCGCGAGACGATCCCCAAGACCCGGATCACCGCCCGCGGGTCGGCGGCACAGTCGGCCATGCCGGCCTACGACACGGTCCTGCCCGCCCGGGCCGTGGCCGACCTCGCCGCGTACCTCGCCCGCCAAGGCACGCCGGCCCCGGGAAAATCCACGGGGTCGAAGCCGGCCTCCGGCGCCGCCGCCCCGTCCGTGCCCTTGGCGGTTCCATCGACCTCCGACACGCTCGCCGTCACGGAGCTTCCGACGCGTCTCCGGCTCACCCGGGGCGGATTTCCGGTGGCCGACTTCGTCCTGCAGGACGATCGCATCCTCAGGCCGCACTTCGCCAACCTCCACGCCCCCGGCGGCCATCGCGTCAGCCGCAACCACCCGCCGGTGCCACCCCACGACGCCGTGGACCACGACACCATGCACCCCGGGCTGTGGCTGGCCTTCGGCGACATCAACGGCGTGGACTTCTGGCGCAACCGCGGGCGCATCGTGCACCGGGGATTCGCCCACCGTCCGGAGGCCCGCGATGGACGCCTCACCTTCGCGACCGACAACCACCTGGTCGACCCGAAGGGTGCCGTGATCGGTGAGGTGCGCCATCGGATCACCTGCCGTGCCCGGCCGGGAGCCACGGTGCTGCTCTGGGAGGCGACCTTCCGCAGCGAGGTGGGCGACCTGGTGTTCGGGGATCAGGAGGAGATGGGTTTCGCCGCGCGGGTGGCCACGCCGCTGACCGAGAAGAACGGCGGTCTGATCACCAGCAGCGAAGGACGCACCTCGGCCTCGGCCACCTGGGGCCGGGCGGCGGCCTGGTGCGACTACTCCGGCACGGTGGATGGGCGGCGGCTCGGCATCCAGATCGTGGCCGATCCCACCAACTTCCGTCCCAGTTGGTGGCACAATCGCGACTACGGCGTTTTCGTGGCCAATCCGTTCGGGCGCGAAGCCATGAAACAGGGCGAAAAGAGCCGGGTGACCGTGCCTCGCGGCGACGCCTTCACCGTGCGCTTCGGAGCCATCCTGCACGCCGACTGCGCCACCCCGCCTTCGGCCAGGGCCGAGTGGTGCAAGGCAGCGGCCGAGGCCCCCTGAACCGGCCCCACGCCCAGCGCGCTATTTGGGTGCCGGCAAGGACGTGAGGTATTGGCGGCGGCGGATGACCGCCCACGGGTCTTGCGGGGCATCCGACGGATCGATGTACCGGTCGAGGTCCCGCAGGGCGATGGCCCGGTATCCGTTGTCCTTGAGCCACTGCAGGTACTCCCGGAAACGCTCGAGCGGGGTGTTGACCCAGGGGTGATCCCGGTCAGGCACCCCGTGGAACTGCAGCACCGCGATCCGGCCGCCGCGTGCCTGTTCGGCCGCGCGTCGGAAGCTCTCCAGCGTCCAGGTGGGGCGGGCATCACCGGTGGTGGGGATCAGCAGCGGGTGGTCCCACTCCGGTTCATAGGCCACGCCCCGACCGGTCTCGTAGGCGAACTCGGGCTGCGCACCCCGGCGGGCCCAGCGGAATCCCAGGTCCTTGAGCACGGCCAACGCCCCGGGATGGATGGCGTTGCCCGGGTAGGCGAAGCTGATGGGCTTGGGGATGCCATGCCGCACACACAACGCGTCGATGTGCGTCAATTCCTCGCGCAGGCGGCCCAGCATATCGGGGCCGATGCCCACATGGCTGCGGGTGTGGTTGCCGACCTCGAAGCCGTCCCGGTGCAGCTCGGCAATTTGCTGCCACGTCATGTAGTCGGTCTTGTTGGTGAGGAAGCTGAAGCCCTCGGTGATGAAGAAGCTCCCGCCGAAGCCGAACTCCTTCAGCAGCGGCCGCACATTCGCATGCAGCGAGGCCACCGAGTCGTCGAAGGTCAGCACCACGAGCTTGTCCGGGATGGGCTGCCGGCGACGGATCTCCGGCAATGGCCGCGCCAGGAACTCCCGACGAAGGCGGTCGAACTCGGGGACCGGGTCGGCGCCCTCGAAGAACCAGACCCAGCCACGGGCCTCGCGCGTCTCACCGGGCGGGCAATCGGTCAATCGGGGATCGGCATGGAGACACGGCACTTGAGGGTTCTGCCAGACCCGGTTCAGCCCGTCCCAGGCGGTGAGGACCCAGCGACGTGCGCTCGCATCCGAGGCCGCCGCGAAGGGCGCCTCGAGGATGCGCCGACCCTCCGCGGCGTTGGTGAACCCGCTGGCTCTCCCGAGCATCACGCAGACCTGGGCGCTGAGCTGCCGCAAGGTCTGCGTGCCGCCATTGCGCAACCACCAGTGGAATTCCGCGTGGCGCACCCCCGGTTTCACCCGCACCCCGAAGGCCACCCCGTCGGGCAGCGTCCGCGTCATGGCCAGCGAGCCGTCGGCGCGTCGGCTCCATTCCACGGGTTCCAACCGTTGACCGGTCTTCTCCCAGATCGTTGGAATG
>JBIKMQ010000546.1:0-2661 GCA_044359215.1 Candidatus Chromulinivoraceae bacterium | reverse complement strand
ACCCAATCAACTTTTTACTCAACTTCCAACCTAATACCCAACTTCCAACCTAACCGACTCGAAAACCAAGGATTTGTGATTTGACTCGATCAACCGTCGTGCAAAGAACGACCGCAAGATACCGGTGTCCGGCAGTTCGTCAATGGTCGACTTTATATTTTTTGGACGCACGCAACGGAGGCCGTCTTCGCCCCCTGAGTGGGACGGTGACCCAGCCTCTCGCGGAGCCCCGGCTCCGGGAGGCTTGTCCGTGGAGCCAACCGGTCTATCCGTAGAGGGCCGGCGCGGCCACCGCTGGCTGGTTCAACCCACGATCCCGACCCCATGAACGCTCCTGAGATCACCGCCTTCGCCCTCACCTTGTTGGTCATGCTCATCGGGTTCGCCGGAGCAATCCTGCCCGGCCTGCCGGGTACCCCCCTGATCGCGCTCGCAGCGCTGGCGCATCGCGGGTTCCTCGGCGCGCGGGGCGCCTCCGTTTGGGTGCTGGTCACCCTCGTGGTCGTGGCGGCCATCTCGTCGGCCTTGGATTTCGCGGCGGCCACCTATGGCGCCAAACGCCTCGGGGCCACCTGGCGTGGGATGGCGGGTGCCCTCGTGGGCGGCCTGTTGGGATTGTGGTGGCCGCCGATCGGCTGGATCGCAGGCCCGTTGCTCGGGGCCATCGCCGGGGAATGGCTTGGCGGACGCCCTTGGAACGAGGCGGGCAACGCCGGCCTCGGGGCCGCGCTGGGCCTGATGGCGGGCACCGCCGTGAAGGTGGCCGGCGCCGGGGCCATGATCTGCCTCTGGGTCGTCCACATCCTGTGGAAGTCCTTCAACGCGGCTTGAACATCGGGCTGTCCGGGCGGCCATCCGACTCGAGGTAGGCCAGCAGGTCGAGCACGTCCTCGCGGGACCACGCCGAGAGCAACCCCTCGGGCATCGACGAGACCTTGGAGGCCTGACGGGACCGGATCGAGGACGGCTCGAAGGTGACCTTCCGGTCCGCAAGGGCGTCCACCAGGACGACGATCGCCGTGGGCGACTCCTCCAGCACCCGCCCGGTGACCTCCTGCCCGTCCTTGAGGCCGAAGGTGATCGACTGGTACTGCTCGGACACCACCGCGCTCGGATCGACGATGGAGCGCCACAGGTCGGACCGCGAATAGCGCTTCGACACCCCGGTCAACTCCGGGCCGGCCACGCCGCCGGCCCCTTGGAACCGGTGGCAGGCCGCACATTGGGACACGTGGTACACCTGCTCCCCACGGGCGAAATTGCGCCCGGACAGGGGGCTCCCCAGGACATCGGCGAGGTCGTCGAACTTCCAGGTCCGGTTGCCCGAAGGCCGCCGCGCCGGTGCCGGGGTCGCCGGCGGCGTCGAAGCGCCCACGGCCGGGGGCGTCCCGGCCTTGCCGTCGAGGACCCCGGAAACCATCGCCTTGTCGGAGTCCGGCACGGCCGCAACGGCCCGCTGGCCGATGCGCTGCACCAGGGGTTCGAATCCGGAGCCGGTATTGGGTTGCTGGTCCACGTCGAGAAACCATCGGGAATAGGACGCCGGCAGGAAACCCAGTCCCGAGGGCCTCTGGCGGAACCAGGTGAAGTAACGCCGGCGCAGTTCCGGGGTCCAACCCGCCGTCATGCCCTGCAGCACGACCGTGTAGTGCAACTGTTCCTGCCAGGTCTTCGAGGCATCCCGCAGGTCGAGGATCTTCGGCACGGCCCCGCCATCGCCGAGGGCGACGAGCAGTTGGGAGAGTTCGCGGTTTCGTTCCCAATCGGCGGCCGGGAACTGACGCCCCAGCTTCTCGATGGCCATCGGGCGGATGGCCTCCGGGATGCCGTGCCGGGCAAACGCCACCTCGATGACGCGCAATTTGGTCAGGAAGGCCCCGGCATCGAGGGAATCGAGCGGCCACCGGCCCAGCGCCTGGAGCAGGGCCACCTGCTGCTTGGCATCGCCACAGCGGGCCAGGGCCAGCAGGGCGGTGAGACCGATGCGGGGATCCTCCTCGGCCAGGGCCTTGTCGGCCCAGGCGGCCACAGGCTGGCTCTCCAGCGCGATCCGGGCGGCGTGGCGGATCAGCGGGTCGGGAGAGCCCAGGCGGGACCAACCCGAGGCGATCCAGGCCGGATCCACCCGTCCATGGGCGGCCTCGAGACGGCGGCGCTCGGCACGGGCCTCGATGGCTTGGGGGGAGGAGGCCACGCCGGGGAGCCGCCGCCGACATGGGTCAACCGGTACAACCCGGACTGCGTGCCACGCCCTCCGGTGATGCAGTAGAGCGCCCCGTCCGGTCCGACCTCCAGGTCGGTGAGGTTCATCGCCTGCCCCTTGAAGATCGTCTCCACCCGGCCGGTGTAACCGGCACCCCGCTCCTCCAGGTGCACGGCGATCAGGCGCCCGAAGACCCAGTCCAGGCCGAACAGGGCCTTCTGGTACCGAAAGGGGAACTCCGTTCCGCTGCCGGCGCGCAACCCGGTCGGCGACCCGATGCCGACGTCCACGACCGGGGCGAGCGAGTCGGCGTAGTAGTCGGGCCATTTGCCGGAGCCTTCCCGGTATCCGTGGTCGGAGCCGCTGACCAGATGCTGGATGCGCGAGGGCCGGTACCAAGGTGCGCCCCAATCGCGCTCGTGATCCGAATCGAACCCGAAGAGCTCTCCGTCGTCGTT
>JBIKMQ010000545.1:0-2675 GCA_044359215.1 Candidatus Chromulinivoraceae bacterium | reverse complement strand
ACGTCGCCTCGCCCTCGGCGCGGGCCGGGGAGAACCGGTTGAGGCGGTTCTCGGTGATCCACTGGCGGAGTTGGTCCGCCGCGATGGGTCCGTACTCCTTCTGGTCGGCACCCTGGATGAAGTACGAGGTGGGCGGTGGGGCCGGTGCCGCCGGCGGAGCCGTCGGTGCGGGCGGCGCTGTCGGTGCGGGCGGTGCCACGGGGACGGGCGCGGGGAGGCCCAGCGCCTCGGCGAACTCGGGCAGGTCGCCGAGCGTCTTCCACGTCGCCTCGCCCTCGGCGCGGGCCGCCGAGAAGCGGTTCAGGCGGTTCTCGCGGATCCACTGGCGGAGCTGGTCGGCGGAAACGGGTCCGTATTCCTTCTGGTCGGCACCTTGGATGAAGTACATGGCGGGAGTGGGGGCGTCGTGGTGCCCTGCGGCACCAAGATCCGAAACCGGTCGGGTTTCAATGATCCGCCGACCCCGATGGCGTCCCGGAATCCTCGCGGTAACGGTAGCGGCGGGCGACGAAGACGAAGCCGATCGCCACCACCGCCAGCATCACGGCGCAGAGGTTGAAGAAGGCCACGCCGGAGACGTGCAGCACCTCGGTGCCGTCGGGCAGGCGTTCCTTGACGTTGAGCCCGAAGACCTTGGAGATGGCCAGGTTGCCCACGGCCACCGTCAGCAGCCAGAAGCTCATCATCGTGCTGCGCATCGAGGCGGGTGCCTCGCGGAAGGCGAACTCGAGGCCGGTGTTGGAGACGAGCACCTCGCCGGCCGTCAGCACGATGTAGGGCAGGGTCTGCCACAGCACGCTGAGCTTCTGGCCGCCTGCGACCCGTTGCTCGATGATGGCGACCATCACGAACGAGATGGCCGTCAGGAACAGCCCGGCCCCCATCCGCCGGAGCGTCGTGACCTGCAGGCCCGACTTCTCGGTCACCGGGAAGAGCAGGTAGGTGAAGAGTGGCACGAGGATCATCACCAGCAGGGCGTTCATGGATTGCATCTGCTCGGCGCCGATCTCCTTGCCGATGATGAACCGCAGCATGGCTCCGAGGACCGGGAGGTCGAGCACCCCCTGGCTGAAGACGTACGGGATCATCCGTTCGCCCTGGAGCACCCACGTCGTGCTGTTCTGGTCGTAAAGCGCCCAGAAGAACGGGATCAGCGCAAACACGCCGGCCACCCGGGTTGCCGCCTTGGCGGCCGCCACCTGCTCCCGGGAATACCGATGCTCGCAGGCGCTCCAGAACCCGGCTCCGGGTCGCCGGCTGGCCGGATGGGTGAGGGCATGCCAGAGCATCTCCCAGAAGCTGGTGCCCTGCGGTCCGGCCGGGGGCACCTGCCGGTAGTGTTTCCGCCCCAGCCAGAAGACCAGCGTGGCCAGTCCCATGAAGATGCCCGGAACCCCGAAGGCCCATCCGTAGCCATGGTCCTTGGCGATGCGCGGGATCACCAGGAAGGAGAAGAACGAGCCGAAGTTGATGCTCCAGTAGAACAGGCCGTAGGCCCGCCGCAGCAGGTGCCCCTGGTCGGCGTGGAACTGGTCGCCCACGAAGGCCGAGACGCAGGGCTTGATGCCGCCGCCGCCGATCGAGATCAGTGCCAGGCCCCCGTAGAGCAGCCAGAGCTTCTGCTGCTGCCCCTGCACCAGGTCGGCCAGCGCCAGCACCCCGTGGCCCAGGCAGTAGAAGAGCGAGATGTAGAGGATGGTCCGGTAGCGCCCGAGCACGCGGTCCGAGAGCCAGGCGCCGAACAGCGGCATGAAGTACACGCCGAAGACGAAGAGGTGGACGATCTCCGAGGCCTTGGACGCCCCCTGCCCGAGGTGCTTGGCGATGTAGAGGGTCAGGATGCTGCGCATCCCGTAGAAGCTGAACCGCTCGAAGGCCTCGTTGCTGATGATGTACTTGATCTGCGGCGGGAACGAATCGTTCGCGGGCGCGGAGGCCTGGGTCGGGGCGGGGGCGCTGGACACTCCGGTGGTGTATCCAAGCCGGCATCCAAGACCAAGCCGGGAGTGCGTTCGGGGGTCGGGTTTTTGGAGGACCGTCGGCGCCCATGGAGGACGACGCAGGAGGACGGCGGCCGTGTCCGTGATGCCGGAGAAGCCCCTTGGCGCCCAGCCCGATCAGGCCTTGTCCTGGATCAGTTCGCGGCGGGCCCCGCCGAGGAAGCGCTCGACGAAGTTCGTGGTGTAGTGCCCCCGGCGGAAATCCGGATCCTGCAGGATGGCCAACTCGAAGGGGATGGTGGTCTTGACCCCCGTGACCATGAACTCGCTCAATGCCCGGGCCATCTTGTTGAGGGCGTCGGTGCGATCGCGTCCCACGGCGATGAGCTTGCCGATCATCGAGTCGTAGTACGGCGGGATGGTGTAGCCCGCGTAGGCGTGCGAATCGAGCCGGATGCCGGGCCCGCCGGGCGGGTAGTACATCTCGATGCGACCGGGGCTGGGGCGGAAATCGTTGAAGGGATCCTCGGCGTTGATGCGGCACTCGATGGCGTGACCCTTGAGGGTCACGTCGCTCTGGCTGATCGAGAGCTTCTCGCCGGCGGCGATGAGGATCTGCTGCTTCACCAGGTCGACCCCGGTGACCTCTTCGGTGATGGGGTGCTCGACCTGGATGCGCTTGTTGACCTCGAGGACGTCGAAGTTGCCCGAGTCGTCGGCGATGAACTCCACGGT
>JBIKMQ010000544.1:0-2680 GCA_044359215.1 Candidatus Chromulinivoraceae bacterium | reverse complement strand
ATGACCTTCATGGAAAGCTGCCAGCAGGGTCCCGAGCTGAAGGTGACCCAGACCTGGCTCCATGGCACCTCGTTGACGCCCACCGAGACCGAACGGTGGCTGCAATGGCCGCTGGTCCAACCCTGTTGGTGGCCCAACCCCAGCGGTCGGTTGAGTTCCTCGCCGCGCCGACTGATCCCACAAACCAATGGCCAACCGACAACCGCCGTCAGCTTCCTGATGCCCGTCTTGGCAGACGACTTTCTCGATTTGAATAAAATCCGCCCGGAGTACTCTCAGGAGCTCCGGCATCTTCGATTCAAGGGACTGGTGATTGGCACCATCGATTGGAAGGTGTTGCTCAGAACCGCTCTCCCATCGGCCAACGACCAGGTCGCCTTCGAAGCGTTTTCGGACCAGGCCAGCCCCGCGCAACTCTCTGCGGACACTTGGATGGGTGGCGTTGACGGCGAGTGCCCGGTCCTTGCGCCTGGTTTCAGTCCGCGCTTCCAGGCCACCCAAAACTGGCCGTTTTTCCGCAACACCTGGCGACTGGTCTTTTATTCAACCCAGCTGTTTGACCGGAATTCCACCCGATACCGGGCCTGGGTCGTACTGGCGGTAGGCGTGTTGCTGTCATCGGCGATGGCTGGAGCCATGGCGGTGCAGCTCCGGGCACGCTTGCGGCAGGAGATCGTGTCCCAACAACTCAGGTCGACGCTGAACGAACTTGAGGCCAGCCGCCGTGAACGCGAGCGCCTCAGTCTCGACCTTCACGATGGCACGATCCAATCGCTTTACGCGCTGCAGCTCGGCCTGAGTCGCGCCGCCGACCAGGCGATGGATTCCTCACCGCTGCTGGGAGCCCGGCTGGCCGACTACCGGCGGAACCTCACAGCCATCATTGGACAGTTGCGGGGCTACATCCTCAGGCACGAGGCAGATGACAGCCCGGAGAGTGATCTCGCAAGCCTGCTGACGGCGCTGGTGGAGCGCATGCGCTGCACCACTGGAGCGGAGATCGTGGCGGAGGTTTCTGCCGAGGCCGCCAGCCGCCTCACAGGCGAACAGGCCGTGCACTGGGCCAACCTGGCTCACGAAGCGTTGAGCAACGCCCTGCGACACTCCCAGGCCAACCGAATCACGCTGGCTTTGCGTCATGCGAGCGGCCGGGTGACCCTGGAAATCCGCGATGACGGCAGCGGGTTCGATCCCACCGAACCTCCTCAGTCCGGTGTTGGACTCCAGAACATGAAAAAAAGGGCTGCCAACACCGGCGGCGCCTTTGAGTTGGAGTCGCTTGCCGGAGTTGGAACGAGGGTCACCGTTTCCGTTCCGGTCACCGACAGTCCCCGTTCGGAACAGGAACCATGAACTTCCCAACCACCATCCGTCTGCTGATCGTGGACGACCATCCCGTGGTCCGAGCGGGACTTCGCATCATCACCGAAGTCGACCCGGATATCCATGTCATCGGGGAGTCCAAAAGCGGGGCTGAGGCCATCGTCGCCGTTCGCGATTGGCTCCCCGATGTGGTGCTGCTCGACGTGCGGTTGCCAGATCGAAATGGCATCGACGTCTGCCGGGAACTCAAGAGCCGGCCCAAGGCTCCGCGCATCCTGTTTTTGACCTCCTTCGCCGACAACGCACTGGTCCTCGCAGCCATGCAGGCAGGCGGCGACGGCTACCTGCTCAAGGACAACGAACCTCGCGACATCGTGGCGGCCATCCGCACGGTGCTGGCCGGTGGCATGCTGTTCGATCCGGTCGTGGCACGCGCTGTCGACCGTGAATTGAAGTCCGCTCTCCCGGGTGATTCGACGGATCCCCTCGGGATGCTCTCGCAACAGGAACGCCGCGTGGTTTCGGCGGTCGCCAACGGCAAGACCGACAAGGAAATCGCCCAGACCATGAAGCTTCAGCCGAAAACCGTCCGGAATTACCTCGACCGGGCTTTTGAGAAACTCGGCGTGAACACTCGTACCCAGGCGGCAATCCTGTTCGACCGCCATCGTAGGCCGTGAGCCGTGCCTCCTCAGGCCAGGACACCCCGGACCACCTCGCCGCCGATGTCGGTGAGGCGGTAGTCGCGGCCCTGGAAGCGGTGGGTGAAGCGGGTGTGCTCGATGCCGAGAAGGTGCAGGACCGTGGCCTGGAAGTCGTTGGCGTGGACGGGGTTCTCGGCGGTGTTGTAGCCGAAGTCGTCGGTGGTGCCGTAGGTGGTGCCGCCCCGGATGCCGCCGCCGGCCATCCACAGCGAGAACGCCTTCATGTGGTGGTCGCGGCCATAGTTGCCGTTGGAACTGTCGCCCTGGTTCATGGGCGTGCGGCCGAACTCGCCTCCCCAGACCACCAGCGTGTCGTCGAGCAGGCCCCGCTGGCGGAGATCGCGAACCAGCGCCGCGGAGGCCTGGTCCACCGCCTTGGCGGTCTTGGCGATGTCGGCGGGCAGGTTGTTGTGGTGGTCCCAGCCCCGGTGGTAGAGCTGGATGAATCGCACGCCCCGTTCGGCCAGGCGCCGTGCGAGCAGGCAGTTGTTGGCGTACGACGACTTGCCGGGCTCGGCGCCGTACATCTCGAGGGTGGCCCGGCTCTCCTTCGAGATGTCCATGAGCTCGGGTACGCTGGTCTGCATGCGGTAGGCCATCTCGAACGAGGCGATGCGCGTGGCGATCTCCGGGTCGCCCACCTCGCGGAGGTG
>JBIKMQ010000543.1:0-2682 GCA_044359215.1 Candidatus Chromulinivoraceae bacterium | reverse complement strand
CCCTGCCGGCTCATCCCCCATTGCCCAAACCCGTCGGGCATGGTCGGCGCAAGGTGCCGCGTTCGTTCCGGGACCTGACTCCGGCCGACCATTTCAATCCGCGGACCTTCTTCCGCGAGATGGTCTGGCATGCCCTCAAGACCCCGGCCACGGGCTCGGTGAAGATCCCCAACTTTCCGCACCTGAGCAGCGACCAGCTGGCGCTGACGTGGATCGGGCACGCCTCGTTCCTGGTGCAGTTCGAGGGCCTCAACGCCATCATCGATCCCAATTTCGCCAATTGGCTCTTCCTGCTCAAACGCCTCAAGCGGCCCGGTCTGCGCGTCCAGGACCTGCCCCCGATCGACCTGGTGCTGCTCACCCATGCGCACTTCGACCACTTCCACCGGCCCACCTTGCGCAAGATCCCCTCGCCGAAGATCGCCGTCATGCCTTGGGGTTGTGCCCCGTTGGCCCAGCGCCTGGGCTTCGGACGCATCGTCGAATTGAAATGGTGGGAGAGCTTCGGCCACGACGACTGGAAGGTGACCCTGGTGCCCGCCGAGCACTGGGGAGCCCGGACCCTGGCCGACAAGCACCGAGGCTGGGGCGGGTTCGTCTTGGAGTACCGCGGGCGCACGATCTACCACGCCGGGGATTCCGCCTATTTCCCGGGCTTCCGTGAAATCGGGCAGCGGCTCAAGCCCGAGTTGGCCCTGCTGCCCATCGGGGCCTACCACCCGGAGTCCTTCCGCAAGGTCCACATGGGGCCCGACCAGGCGGTGCAAGCCTTCCACGATCTCCAGTCACGCTGGCTGGTGCCGATGCACCACGGCACCTTCAAGCTCTCGTTCGAGGCCCTCGACGAGCCCGCCCGCTGGATGGAATCCCTCAGTCGCGAACACAGCCTCGAGCGCCACGTGCGCATGATGGAAGAAGGCGTTCCCGAGCGGTTCTGACCGCTCGAAGATCGGCCCCAACCTTGGCGCGTGCTCTCGGAGTTCGATTCGTCGCATTCCTTCGTCGCATTCCTTATTCCGGAAGGGCCATTCCCTCTTCGCGCCACTACACCCCAAGTCACGCGCAACCGAGCAAATTCGGAGTCATCCGATAGATTTCTGGCCAGACTGGACAGATTCATTCGGAAATCTAGGATTTCTGCGATGAGCAAGGCATGGCAACTGCAGGAGGCGAAGAACCAGTTCAGCCTGGTGGTGGACAAGGCTTTGTCCGAGGGGCCACAGACGGTGACCCGCCACGGCAAGCCGACCGTGGTCGTCATCTCGGTCGCGGACTACCGAAAGAAATCCCGGTCCCGTCGGAAGTCCCTGCTGGAACTCTTTGAACCGCTGCGGGGTGTGGAACTCGAGATCGAACGGGACCGCAGCTTGCCGAGGGATCCGGGCCTGTGAGCTGGCTCGTCGACACCAATGTCCTCTCGGAGCTCAGCCGCCGAACTCCGGACACCCAAGTCACCGAGTGGTTGGCTCGTCATGAAGACCGGCTCTGGATCAGCGTGCTCACTTTGGGAGAACTGGAGAAGCGCCTGGCCAGGGTGGAGGAACCGGCGCGCCGAGCGCGCTTGCAGCGTTGGATCCGCCGCGAGGTTCCGGACTGGTTCACCGGCCGCATCCTTCCGATCGACCGCGAGGTCGCCGAATGCTGGGGGCGGCTCACCGGCAAACTCCGCGATCCCATGCCCGCCATCGACTCTCTCTTGGCGGCCACCGCGCTGGTACACGGCCTGAAGATCGCCACCCGCAACGTCGACGGCTTCGCGGCCTCCGGTGTCCCGATCCTGAACCCCTGGGAGTGATATGCCCCAGTTGAGTGCCGACCGACCGCGCTTCCCCGATTCCTCAGCCGGTTCCATCCGTTCTACGGTTCCAGGGACATCATCGAGACGGATCGCCTGACCGCCATCGCGGCGGCACATCACCGGCTGGCGTGGATTCATCCTTTCGGAGATGGCAATGGGCGGGTCATCCGACTCCATTCCCAAGCCCTGATGATTCACCACGGCCTGGATGGCGGCGGATTGTGGACACTCTCCCGTGGGCTGGCTCGGCAACGGCAGCGCTACTACAACTACCTGCAAGCCGCTGACGCCGGGCGACGCAACGACTTGGATGGACGCGGAAACCTGACAGACGCCGGACTTGCGGCCTTCTGTCAGTTCTTCCTCGAAACCGTGCTCGACCAGATCCAGTTCATGAGCGGCCTGCTCGGCCTGTCGGCCCTGCGGACACGGGTGGAACGTTACTTTCAGTTCGAAACCCTCCACCTGAAACTCTACCGGGAGGAACTCATGCGAGTCGTGCGGACCCTGGTTGACGACGGATGCACGGCTGGCCCTGAAGTGCATGGAGTGCACACCCCGCAGTCGGTTCATCGTCCGTGTTGCTGATCTTCGGAAAGATTTTCGGTTTTGCTCCGTAACTTGGTTATTTCGTTGCGATCAGTGCCTTTTTTATTCAATTTTTGAACTGAGACTGATCTTCGGAAACATTTTCGGTTTTCATCTCCGCGCCGTTGCTGAGTCCGTGACCTGACAAGAGAGATCCAATACGCTGCGGGGTGGCAGGCGGGGGGATGGTGAAGGGAGCCCGGAGGGCGACCGGAACCATCCCCCCGCCTGAGGCGGTCACAACACCCACCCACGACATGACCAACGACCATCCATCCGACACGCCCGAATTGGGC
>JBIKMQ010000542.1:0-2685 GCA_044359215.1 Candidatus Chromulinivoraceae bacterium | reverse complement strand
GCCCCGCGCAGCCTTCCGGCCGCCTTCACGGGAGCCAAGCCCATCCAGCCGACGGGTGGCAGCGGTCGCCTGGAACTCGCCCGCCAGTTGGCCGACCCGGGCAATCCGCTGGTCGCCCGCGTCTGGGTCAACCGGGTGTGGCATCACCTGTTCGGCCGCGGCCTGGTACCCACGGTGGACAACTTCGGCGCCCTCGGAGAACGCCCCACGCATCCCGAGTTGCTCGATCACCTGGCCTGGCAATTCGTCCACGTCGATCGCTGGTCGACCAAGCGCCTCATCCGTCGCCTGCTGCTCACCCAGACCTATGCCATGGGCAGCCGCGACAGCGACACCCGCGCGCCCGAATTGGACCCGGCGAACCGATGGTGGCACCGGATGCCCGTCCGGCGTCTGGAGGCCGAGGCCATCCACGATGCGCTGCTCGTCGTCTCCGGACGCTTCAATCGCGCGATGGCGGGCACGCCGGTGCCGGTACACCTCACCGAGTTCGTCATCGGCCGCGGACGTCCCGACCAGAGCGGACCGCTCGACGGCGACGGGCGCCGCAGCCTCTATACGGCCCTTCGGCGCAACTTCCTGCCGACCACCCTCCAGGCCTTCGATTTCCCCACGCCCTTCAGCACCGTGGGCCGGCGCAATATCACCAATGTGCCGGCGCAATCCCTGGCCGCGATGAACGATCCGTTCTTCCACCAGCAGGCCGAGGTGTGGGCCCGAAGGCTCTTGGCCGAATGGCCGGAGGCCGACGTCCCCACGCGGATCCGGGCGCTGTTCGCCCAGGCGTACAACCGGCCTCCGACGCCGACCGAACTCGAATCCTGCCAGGCGACGCTGTCCGAACTGAAGGCCTTCCATGCGGCGAAGCCCGCGAGTCCCTCGGATCCGGGGCCCTGGACCGATCTCTGCCACGCGCTGCTCAACGCCAACGAGTTCCTCTACCTGCCCTGACCATGACTCCGTTCCCCCACCACGACGGGTTTTCCGGGCCGCGGATGAGCCGCCGCGAATTGCTCCGGCGCGCCTCGAACGGCTTCGGCACCGTGGCTCTCGGGGCGCTGCTTGCACGCTCCTCCGGAACGCAGGCCCTGGCCGCGGCGGCTTCCGGCGCAACCCCGGCGATCCCGGTGCCGCACCATCGGGTCCGGGCCCGCAGCGTGATCTTCCTCTTCATGGAGGGGGCCGTCTCGCAGGTGGACAGCTTCGACCACAAGCCCCTGCTCGAGAAGTACCACGGACAAGATGCCCGCAAGGCCATGGGCCGGATCGAGAAGACCCAGTTCGACAGCATCGGCAAAATCCTCAAGTCGCCCTGGACCTTCCGACAGCATGGCCAGAGCGGGCTCTGGATCAGCGACCTTTTTCCGCACATCGCCCGGCAGGCCGACGATCTCTGCGTGCTCCGGTCGATGACCTCCACCTTCCCGGAACACACCAGCGCCAACTACTTCCTCCACAGCGGCATCGGCCTGCAGGGGCGACCGAGCCTGGGCGCCTGGGTCACCTACGGCCTGGGCTCGCTCAATGACGACCTGCCGGGCTACGTGGTGCTCAACGGCGGGCAGATCCCCTCGGGCGGGCTCGACAATTTCGGCAGCGGGTTCCTGCCTGCGACCCACCAGGGCTCCCTGCTTCAGGCCTTTGGCACGCCGCTCGCCAATGTCGTTCCCTCGGAGAAGCAGGCCCGATTGCAGGAGACCAAGCGACGCCTGGTCCGCCGGTTGAACGACCACGGACTCGAGCAGGCCGGCCCGGTCGACGCCCTCGAGTCGGCGATCCGGAACTACGAACTGGCCGCCCGGATGCAGGTGACCATCCCCGAGCTGATGGACATCTCCGGCGAGACGGCGGCCACCCGCGCCCTGTACGGCCTCGATGCGCCCTACGAGCACACGCGGACCTACGCTCGCGAATGCCTCCTGGCGCGCCGCATGGTCGAGCGCGGTGTGCGCTTCGTGGAACTCACCATCCCGATGGTCGACGGCTACAGCCGATGGGACGCCCATGGCGGACTGGTGAAGAACCACGGTGACAATGCCCGCGCCGTGGACCAGCCCATCGCCGGGTTGCTCATCGACCTCAAACAACGCGGCCTGCTCGACGAAACGCTGGTCGTGTGGGCCGGCGAGTTCGGCCGTACCCCCTTCGCCCAGGGCAGCGACGGCCGGGACCACAACGAATACGGGTTCTCGGTCTGGCTGGCCGGCGGGGGTGTCCGCGGGGGCATGGCCTTCGGGCAGACCGACGACTGGGGCTACAAGTCGGTGGTGGATCGCCTCGAGATGCACGACCTGCACGCCACGATCCTGCACCAGCTCGGGATCCATCACGAGCGCCTGACCTATCGCTTCGGCGGGCGCGACATCCGGCTCACCGATGTCAAAGGCGAGGTGATCCGGGAAATCCTCGCGTGACCCGCCCAGCCCGTTTCGGTTTGAATCCCTCCAGAGCCACCGTCATCCCACTGTCGATCTGAGCATGAACACCCAGAATCCATTGACCCGTCGGACCTTCCTGCGCAACTCCATCGCCGCCATGGCCACCGTGGCCATCGTGCCACGGCATGTGCTCGGCGGGCCGGGCCACACGCCCCCGAGCGAGATCCTCACCCGCGCCGTCATCGGCACCGGGGGCATGGGCATGGGCCACGTCAACTCGATCAACACCACCTGCAAGCTGCTGGCG
>JBIKMQ010000541.1:0-2694 GCA_044359215.1 Candidatus Chromulinivoraceae bacterium | reverse complement strand
AGCGCGGTCGAGATGCCGTCGCCGCGGAGGGACTCCAGTCCGGGCACGGGTGTCCAGGTCGACAGGTCTTCGCTGGTGTCGATGGCGTGGCGGCGGTCGGGTCGCAGCACCGCCCGGAGGAGGCGGGTGGCGGGGCTGCCGCCTTCGGCCAACTGCAGTGGTTCCATCCGCCCGGCGAGCCGGTCGGCCCATTGCTGAAGCGCCCGCCATTTCGGGGCCTCGGCGGCTGGTTGCCGCGGATGCTCCAGCGCGCTCCACGTTCCCCACTTGGACCATTGGCCGATGTGCGTGAAATGGGCGAAGAGGTCGACGCCGGCCGCCTCCAAGGCCTCGAGGTACTCGCGGTAACGGTCCTGCATCCGGGGGTCGCGGTTGGCCGTCTGCAGTGCGGCATTCAACGCCGGGTCGTTCTCGGCACCGAGGATGCCGACGAAATGCTGGCCGCCCTCGTAGCATACCAGACGCCAGCCCTGCGCGGCGGCGCGGGCCTGGTGGGCCCGGGTCCACTGGACCGCCTCGTCGATGGCACCCCGTGAAATCGTCGTGACGAGCCGTCCAGGATCGGGCACCGGGAGGCCCGGCTCGAGGTTGACTCCGAAGTACGGCGCGATGGCCAGCGCATCCGGACGCTCCCGCGACGGGTTGATGGCCGGGTCATGGATGCCCGCGATGCGCAGGTCGGTGACGCCCTCGGCGCCGGCGGCCTGGGTCGCAAGCACCGCGACGACCCGGTGCCGCTCGGCCGGCCCGAATTCCTCGGCGAAGATCCGGAAGATCTCGCCGGAACGCCGGGCGACGTAGCGTTGCCCGGCGCGCCACCGGTCCTCATCCAGGCCCAGGCGGATTCCCTCGCGCTGCACGTGGTCGGTCTGCGGGAAGGCCCCGTTCCATGTCTCGTTCGAGTATTCGACGTACACCTCGAGGTCGGGATCGAGCCCGTCACGGTACAGCCGGGCAGTTTGCCGGACCTGGTCGTCGTCGGCCGCGTGCGGGAGGCAGATCCAAGGGTTCTTCCGCGTCTGGTTGGCCAGCAGGATGATGAACTCGTGGGCCGCCCCCTGCGGGCGCGTCTGGGTGTACGACGACGCCGTGGTGCGATGGGACCAGCCCTGTGTGGCGTCTCCATTGGTCTGGAGCCAGTCCATGAACCGCAGCAGGCGGTAGGGAGCCAGGCTGGCGACAAACTCCGGGTGGAACGGGCCGGGATCGGGTCCCGCCGCCGGGTCCGTGTCCTGTCCCGGGGCGAGGATTTCCAGACGACGGATCGGGTCGGCGGCCGACGATTGCAGGATCTCCACGAACAGCGTGCGATCCTCGAGGGTCGGGCGGAGGTCCACGCGACGGGTGGTCGTGCCACCGGAGCCGTCGAGGTTCAGGCGGCCGCCCCCGTTCGGGGCCACCAGCTCGATGCGGCCGGTTCCCTGGAAGCGCACCGTGTAGGTCCCGGGGTCGCAGAGCGGCAACAGCGTGTGGACCCGCTGGGGCGGTGTGGGCCCGGGCGGATCGAAGGGCACGGCCAAGGGCCAACCGTCGGCATCGGCCGGCACCGCCTGCCCGGAGTCCCAGTCGCTGGAACCATCCGCATTTCGGGTCAGCCAGGTGCGGGCCAGGCGGAAGCAGTCCCGGAACACCCAGGCGGTCGTCCAGTCGGTCAGGGACTCGAGGTTGCTCCCGAGATCCATGCGGGGCGGGGCGGCCGGCGCGAAACGTGCCGTGAGCGCCAGGTCGCCGGTCAGCCGGATGCGCAGCGGATTGCCCCCGCCGGCCTGAGCCCCCAGCCAGCCGAGGAACCGATGTCCCGGTTCGGGCGTGGCGGTGACGGTGACCGTCTGTCCCGTCTCGAACTCGGTCCCGGCCGGCGAGGTCGCCGCGGATCCCCCCGGCGTGGCGGCGACCGACAGGCGGTGGATTGCGGCGGCGGTCCCCACCGTGAATCCGGTCAGGGATGCCGAATGCCCGACATGTCGGACCGCGAAGGGCACGACGCGGAACTCGATCCGTCCGGAGGGCGACACGAACCCGGTGCGCGGCAGCAGGAAGGCGAAGGTGTCGGTCGCGTCGTCGGCGTTGTCGAGCAGCGGCGAGACGAAGAGGGGGGCGTTGAACCCGTCGGAGCTGGAAAACACGGCGACCTGCCGGGGCGCGTGCCAGCTCTCCCGGCGGAGGGTCAGTTCCACCCGGTGGCCCGACAGGTCGAGGGCGCCGGATCGTGCGGCCAGCGTCATCGACAGGTACGCCCCAGCCGCACGGGCCTCGTCGAGGGTGGTCGGTTCCGATCCGCCCGTGACCGAGAAGGCCAGACGGTCCTCCCTGGGTGCCACGGCGGAGATCCCCGGGCCGAAGCGCCATCCCTCGGTGGTCCAGCTGGCGTCGAGCACCGAGGTTTGCGTCCACGGCAGGCGTCGCGCGGGGTCGGTCCCGGAGAAGTTGAAACGCAGCCGGGGAGTCTGGGCCTGGAGGCCTGCGATCGAGGCGAGCATCATCGCCAGGAGGGGGAGCAGGAGGGGAGGTGGTAAGCGGACCAGAGGCCCCCGCGCACGACGCCCCGCAGCGTGCCGGGTCCCCGGGGCCCGGGAATGGGAGATCCGCCGACCCGCCCACGACGAGGATTCCATGAAGTCCATCGGGCCATGAACCGTGTCGGGACTCAAGGACGTCCCGATGACGTCCGTCGCCAACCGGAGCCTCAATCCC
>JBIKMQ010000540.1:0-2697 GCA_044359215.1 Candidatus Chromulinivoraceae bacterium | reverse complement strand
TTCACCGTGCGGAGGTCGTGCCAGGCGCCGACCTTCAGGTCGCGATCGATGTCGACGTGGCGCAGGTGGAAGCCGTCTTCATTGGCACCCGTGGTCATGCCCCGGCCGCCCCGGAGGGCCTCGTCGGCGAGGACCGGCACGGCGCCCTTGAGCGTGGCGGAGACCGCTCCCAGCGAGCCGGGACGCGCCCCCAGCAACGCGACGATCTCCTCGGGCGTGGCCGGGCGCACCTGGACGGCGCCGGTCTTGGCCAGGAGCTTGGCCTCGTTGAGCGAGTCGTCGCCCCGCATGAGCACGAGGATCGGCTTGGAATCGGCGATGAGCACCAGGGTCTTGATCTGGTGACGCGCAGACACCCCGTACGGGGCGGCGGCCAGGGCCTCGATGGTGACCACGCCGGGGGTGGTGAACCGCTCGGGGGCCGCACCGGTCGACTCCGACGGGGTGGCCTCGGCGGGACCGCGGCTCACCGCCTTCTCGATGTTGGCGGCGTACTTGCCGGACTCGCAATACACCACGTCGTTCTCGCCGGTCTCGGCCGGCACCATGAACTCGTGGGAATGGTTGCCGCCGATGACCCCGGTGTCGGCCTCGACCGGGAAGGCCTGCAGGCCGCAGCGGGCGAAGATGCGGTTGTAGGCGTCGTACATGCGCTGGTAGCTGGCCATCGCGCCGGCATCGGTGGCGTCGAACGAATAGGCGTCCTTCATCAGGAACTCCTTGGCCCGCATCAGGCCGAAGCGCGGGCGGATCTCGTCCCGGAACTTGGTCTGGATCTGGTAGAAGTTCTTGGGCAGTTGGCGGTACGAGTTCAGCTCGTTGGCCGCCAGCGAGGTGATCACCTCCTCATGGGTCGGCCCGAGCACCCAGTCTTTGCGGGCCGAGTCGCGCACCTTGAAGAGGACGCCCGAGGCCGTCTCATAGCGGCCCGACGCCTGCCAGATGTCGATGGGTTGCAGGGCCGGCATGAGCAGTTCGATGCCCCCGGCGCGATCCATCTCCTGGCGGATGATCCGCTCGATCTTCCTCAAGACCCGCAGACCCATGGGCAGGAAGGTGTAGAGCCCGCCGGTGAGCTTGCGCACGAGTCCCGCGCGCAGCAGCAACTGGTGCGACACGATCTCGGCGTCGGCCGGGGTTTCCTTGAGGGTCGGGAGGAACGTCTGGGACCAAAGCATGGGAAAGTCTGGGCCGGGGTCGGGCCGGGAGGCCAGAGGGAAACGACGGCCTGCGGCCAGGATGGCGGAACCGGGGGCACGGAGGCACGAGGGCGCAGAAAAGGCCCCGGGAGGAATAATCTCTCCAACGGGGCCTGCGTCGGAACGTCCGGAGGAGCCGGCCCGGAGGGGTCCCCGGGGGGAAGGCTCACTTCACCATGTTGACCAGCGGGGCCATGCCCTGGATGCGGACCTCGAGGCGGTCGCCCGACTCGATGGGGCCGACGCCGGCGGGTGTGCCCGTGAGGATCACGTCGCCGGGCAACAGGGTCATGTTCGTGGAGATGAAGCTCACCAGGTGGAAACAGTTGAAGATCATCTGGCTGGTGTTGCCATTCTGACGCAACTGGCCGTTCTGGAAGAGCTGGATGCTCAGGTCATGCGGGTCGATCTTGGTCTCGATGTACGGCCCGAGCGGCGTGAAGGTGTCGAAGGACTTCGACCGGGCGAACTGGCTCTCGCTGCCCTGGATGGTGCGGTCGGTGATGTCCTGCGAGGCCGTGTAGCCGAAAATGTACCGGGCGGCCGCCGCCGGGGTGACGTTGCGCATCTTGCGGCCGATGACCACGGCCAACTCGGCCTCGAAGTCGTTCCGGTGGCTGGGGAACGGGATCTCGATCTTGGTGCCGTCGGGGATGAGCGAGGTGGGGGCCTTGAGCCAGAACAGCGGCTCCTTGGGCGGGGTCATGCCGGCCTCGCGGGCGTGGTCGGCGTAGTTGAGGCCCACGGCGATGATCTTGGACGGGTGGACCGGGGTGAGCGTCTTGACCCCCTTGAGCGGGGTGGGCTTCTTCTCGAAGGAAGGGGAGCCGAAGACATCGCCCTGAAGCTTGAAGATCTCCCCGTCGACGACCTTGGCGTGGAAGATCTCCTCGCCCTTTTGGAACCGCCCGATGGCTGCCATGGGGAGAGGTTGTACCATCAGTGGGGCGGGATTCGCAAGCCAAAGACTCAAACGCCGTCAAGGAAGTTTTGGGCCCCATCCCGGAAACGCGGGGACCGGAATCCGGAGCCCAGGCGGTCTCTGGCTGGCCCCACGACCTGCGGCGTCACTTCTTCGCGGTGGCCGCAGGAGCCGGGGCGGGCGGGACGGCGACCGTGATCCACAGACGCCGGACCGACTCGAGCACCAGCCGGCGGAAGCCCTGCGGCACGCCATTGTTCTCGCCGGCGCTCACCAGCGGGAACCTCGCCTGCTCGACCCGGTCGGGGGCGGCGACCTCCACGTGGAACGGCCCGGAGAATGCCGGGGCGTTGGTGGCGGCGACCCATCGGAGGATCGCCTCGGTCGCCTTCTCCGGAACCTCGACCGGATCGACCCGGACTCCCGCCGGGATCCCGGCCACCGAGACCCGCAGGCGTTCGGCCGATCCGTGCCGCCGTTCGATCGCCACCTTCCAGTCGTTGGTCCGGCCCGGGGTCAGGACCACAGACGCCTCGGGCACCGTGGCGCTCCATGCCGGCCGAGGACGCTCCACGG
>JBIKMQ010000539.1:0-2703 GCA_044359215.1 Candidatus Chromulinivoraceae bacterium | reverse complement strand
CAGGGACCTTGGCGGAAACGTTCGAGTTGACGGTCAACGGCACGGTGTTGAAGCCGCAGGTGGTCTTCGAGGAGGGGCTCGCCCCGTTCGGTTCGGTCTTCCGGCTCTCCGGGTTCCCGCCCAACACGGTCGGGGCCATGACCGTGCGGGTGGTGGGTGGCAAGCTGGTGGACACCTTCGGCACCCTGGTGGCGGACGCCCGCATGCCCTTCGGCCTGTCACCTGTGCCGGCCACCGGCGTGCCCGTGGGTTCCACGTGTTCGGTGGGCTCGCGCAGCGCCATCGGCAACCCGTGGCTCTGGCAAGGACAGTGGTTCGACTACGACGCTGGGCTCGTCTACATGCGCGCCCGCCACTACGACCCGCAGACCGGCCACTTCCTCCAGCGCGACCCGATGCAGTACGAGGACAGTGTCAACTTGTACGCCGCCATGGCTAACAACCCAGTGAGCTATCGGGATCCCACGGGGAACGGCATAACTATTCGGGGCAATAGTTTCAGTTCTATCCCATCAGCTGTGCCCAGAGGCGGGAGAAGAGTTGCAGACCCAAACATCAGCACCGGGAACCTAAGTTCAACGACTCGCGATGCGGGAAAGTCGAGAAAGTTGCCATCGATCATCGTGGATCTGGAGGTCGATGAGGTAACCCAAGCGAACCGCACCATGCAGAGGTCCGGAAGTGGCATCGCGCACTTGGTTGAAGATGCTGTGCGCCCCGCGGCTGAAAAAAACATTCACAGATTAACGGCTGATCAGCTTCAAAAGTTAGGTCATGCCGACGCCGAGAAAGTGGCAGGCGCCACTCGTGACTTTGAAATAGTCTCAGAGATACTTCACGATTCCAAGCGGGATATAGTAGTGGTCAGACTTCCAGACGGACGAGTGCAGTCTTTTTATCGATCGCTGGGAGAATCAAGTTCGGGTGCGGCGGACAACTTCGCCAAGAAGCGTGCCGGCGAGTGGACGCCTTTTGATGGTATAGAGGAGAAGGGATGTTTTTTGGGCCAGAAATTCAACAGGGGCTACTTCCAAAAGGAGACGCACGATTTTGCAGAGGATAGTGATGGATACCTCCGAGCTATCGACCCTTTGTTCCGGGACGTAGACAGGTTTCTTCAAAAGCAGAATATCGGGCAAGGCGTCAGTCTTGGAATCGAGGGTGTCAACAATGCTCTTGAGGCCGCAGGAGCAAGAGTTATCCGCGACTATAAGACGTTTGTGCTCGGCCCGATGCAATGATACAGGTGAATCAGTCATTCATATACAGCAAAGAATTAGGTGTGGCGCCTTATCGACAACGCTGCTTTCCGGCGGGCAAAGGGGTGTCAGTCACATCCATTCTTCTCGCTTTTCTGTTGATCCTCCAACCCGTAGCCCACACCCGCCCTCTCGCCACCCTCACGCTCGAGATCACGGGCCGAGGAATGTCGGTGACGCCGGCGGTGTTGTCGGTGCCGAAGGGGATTCCGGGGTCGGTGGGGGTGACGGTGCGGGGGCAAATTCCGGAGGGGGCATTCGTCGAAGCCACCCTGCGGGGGCCGTCGTTTCCGGCGCGGCGGTTGGTCGGGGCGCCGGACCAGCCGTTGATGCTGCCGCCGCTGAACCTGGTGGGCGACTACTCGCTGGACGGCATCCGCCTGGTCCGGGCCGATGGCACGGTGGTGCTCGATGGCACGCCTCGGTCGGTGCCGGTGCAGGTCTTCGATGAGGTGCTGGTGTCCCGGGTGACCTCCCGGCCGCTGTCGATCGACGAGATCCAAGAGCGGGGGATCGAGATCGATGACACGAACTTCCGGGCGGTGGAGTTCGAGGTGGCCTTCGTGGTCGACGGGATCTCCTTCCCGGTGCGCCTGCCGGTGGTGGCCCCGAACTTCAAGCAGACCACCGAGATCATCCCCGCGGCGGAACTGGAGGCCCGGTTGGTCGAGGCCGAACGCATCAACCAGGCGCTGTCAGCGGTCGCCCTGCCGCCGGCGCTCGAGCGGGTGGTGCCCTCGTTGCAGGTCAAGGGCATCAACATGCAGTTCTCCGGCGGCGGCGGGGACGGGGACCTGGCGCTGAGCATACCGCCCATCCCCGCGCTGATGGTCATCCCGGGGAACATCGGGTTCCTCAACCAGTTCTTCAGCGTGATGATCTACACGGAGAACGCTGCCCCATCGGGCAGCGGGCTGAGCGTGCGCGATATCCGGGCCGAATTGATCCTGCCCACCGGGCCCGATCTGGTGGCAGGCACCCAGGAAAGCCCCGGCGATGATCCGCTGCGCTTCGCCCGGGTGGCCGGGGCGGTGCGCAACACCGCACCGGTGCGCGCGGTGGGGCCTGACGGCCAGGCCGGGACCGCCGACGACATCGACCGGTTGCAGCCCGGGAGCACGGGCCAGGGCGAGCTGCTGGTCGAGGGGCTGCAGGAGGGGCTGCACGTCATGGACCTCAAGCTCACGGCCAATCTGGACGGTTTGGCCGCCGGCGCGGTGGCCATCACAGGCAAGGCGGCCGCGAGCATCCTGGTGCGCAATCCGAAGTTCAGCATGGCCTTCACCCATCCGCGCACCGTGCGGGCCGGCGAGCCCTACGAGGCGATGGTCACGCTGCTCAACACCTCGTCGACGGTGGCCAACCTGGTCAGCGTGGAGCTCAACGCCAACAACGTGAGCGGCGGGGTGCTGGAGAGCCCCAGCCGCGTCGAACTGGGGTCGAT
>JBIKMQ010000537.1:0-2705 GCA_044359215.1 Candidatus Chromulinivoraceae bacterium | reverse complement strand
AACGCCAATGGTCCGCTCGACGGGGACCGGCGCCGGTCGGTGTACTTGGAAACGCGCCGCAACTTCCTCTCGCCGCTGTTCGTGACCTTCGACCTGCCCATCCCCGACAGCACCGTGGGTCGCCGCAACTGGTCCAATGTCCCGGCCCAGGCCCTGGCCCTCATGAACGACCCGTTCGTCCGCCAGCAGGCAACGGCCTGGGCGCACAACGTGATCGCGGGGGATCCTGGCCCGGTGGCCGATGCCCGGGAACGGATCGGGCGGCTGCATCGCCGGGCCTTCGGCCGGGATCCCGCTCCCGCCGAGACCCGGGCCATGCTCGACCTGTTGGCCGGGATGGACGCGGAGCCCGGTGACCCCGGGTCCGGTCCCGAGGCCGAGGTGCGCCGGTGGGCCGAAGTCTGCCATGCGATCTTCCTCACTCAGGAGTTCACCCATGTCCCCTGATCCCGGCACCGCTCCAGAAGCCGCCCTGCCCCGCTGGAGCCGCCGCCGGCTGCTGCGCGACTCCGCGCTGGGCTTCGGCGCCCTGGCCTTCTCGGCGCTGTTCCCGTCGCAGGCCGCCCCTGGAGGATCGCCGGCACCCGGGGGACGTCCTGCGGGCACCCATCATCGCGCCCGGGCCAGGAATGTGATCTTCCTGTACATGGACGGCGGCGTGTCGCAGGTGGACACCTTCGACCCGAAGCCCCGCCTGTCGCGCGAAGACGGCAAACCCTTCGGGCTGCGGATGGAGCCCACCCAGTTCGAGGACAACGGGGCCACGCTCGGCAGTCCGTGGGCCTTTCGGAACCGCGGCCGCAGCGGGCTTCCGGTCAGCGAGCTTTTCCCGTGGATCGGGTCGCGGGCCGACGACCTGTGCGTGGTGCGCTCGATGGTCTCGCGCTTCTCCGAGCACAACGCGGCCAACTACTTTCTGCACTCCGGCACCGGCATGTCGGGCCGACCGAGCCTTGGTGCGTGGACCACCTACGGGCTCGGATCCGAGAACCGGGACCTCCCCGGCTACGTCGTGCTCGACGGCGGGCTCATCCCTTCCGGGGGTGTGGACTGCTTCGGATCGGGCTTCCTGCCGGGCAGCCACCAGGCGTCGCTGTTCCGCAATGACCTGCCGGCGCTGGCGAACATCCTGCCGCTGGAGAGCCGGCCCGATCTCCAGGCACGCAAGCTGCGGTCGGTGCGGGCCCTCGACCGCGCCGCCCTCGACCGCCTCGGTGCGCACGATCCCCTCGAGGCCGCCATCCGCAATGCCGAACTGGCCTACCGCATGCAGATGGCGGTGCCCGAGGCGACCGACATCTCCGGCGAGTCGGCGGCCACCCGGCGGCTCTATGGGCTCGAGGCCGCTTCCGGGCACACCCGGGCCTACGGGCGACAATGCCTCGTGGCGCGACGGTTGGTGGAGCGCGGGGTGAGGTTCGTCGAGCTGACATGTCCGCGAGCCCACGGCAACGCCCGCTGGGACGCCCACGGCGACCTTCGCAACAACCACGCGGCCAATGCCCTGGCCATCGACCAGCCGATCGCCGGGCTCCTGGCCGACCTCGAGGGTCGCGGACTGCTGGGGGAGACGGTGGTGCTGTGGTCCGGGGAATTCGGACGCACCCCCTTCGCCCAGGGCCGCGACGGCCGGGACCACAATCCCCACGGATTCAGCCTCTGGATGGCCGGCGGCGGAGTCCGCGGAGGCATGGCCTATGGCTCGACCGACGAGTATGGCTACAAGGCGGCCGAGAACCCCGTCGAGATCCACGACCTCCACGCCACCCTCCTGCACCTCTTGGGCCTCGACCACGAACGCCTCACCCACCGCTTCGGCGGCCGCGACCACCGGCTCACCGACGTCCATGGCCGTGTCGTCCACGACCTGCTGGCCTGACCCAAAAGGGGTCGGTCCTCACTATTGACACAAACCCGGGTCCGATTCCGAGGCTGCACGTCGGCCCTCCCGCCCAACATCCGCACCCAACAACCGCACCCGAGTGCCAGGCCGTGCAGAACCTGAAGCCTGATTGGGGGTTGCGCCGCCGAGGTGAGTCCCTGGAAGGACTTGGACGCGAGGTCGACCCGCCTTCACGGCGAGCGCGCCGGGGGTGATGACGACTTCGGCGAGGGCGCAGGCGGCCGCAGCAGCAGGTGCGAATGGTCCATGGCGGCCGGGGTGCGGGCGAAGCCGAAGCGGCGCAACTCCATGGCCTGTGCCGCCGGCTCGCCTTCCCGGACCAGATACGCGGTGTCGACCTTCGGGATCTTCACCATCTGCCGCGTGCGGCTGCCCGGCCAGTCGATCTCGATCGCGCTCACCTCGGTGGCCTTGCCCAGACCGATCTCCAGCCGCAAGGGATTGGCCCCGAAGCTCCCGCCCGTGTTGCACGTCCGGTGGATGACCCGCTCGCCCTCCGGGCCCCGGCACCGCACCCGGATCCGCGCGCCGATGCCCGACCGGTTCGCCTGCCGCCCCTCCAACCTCAGCTTGATCCAATGGTTCCCGTGGCCCGGGTTCTCCAGCAGCACGTTCGGGTACTGGTCGCCGTGGTAGGCACCCCCGAGGTCCTCGTACACGTCCTGGTCGCCGTCGTTGTCGAAATCCGCAAAGGCCACCGCATGCCCCTTTTGCAGCGTGCCGAACCCGCCGCTGGTCGTGACATCCTGGAAGCGCCGCCCGCTGTCGTTCCGGAACATCCGGTTGGGGATGAGCGTGTCGA
>JBIKMQ010000538.1:0-2705 GCA_044359215.1 Candidatus Chromulinivoraceae bacterium | reverse complement strand
TGCGCAACGAGGGCGGGGCCTCGGGCAGCACCGTGCTGGACGTCGTCCCATGGATTGGCTTGCCCGCCGACCGTTCGGTCGGCCTGGTGCCCGACGGCGTGGCCCGCAACCTCCAGAGCCTCTTCCGCCCGACACCCGGCGCCGCCAACGACCCGTCCCTGCCCGAGTTCCGCGTCACCGTGAACGAGGTCATGGCGCAGAACACCAGGACGGCGATCGATCCCGCCGACGGCCAGTACGAGGACTGGTTCGAGCTCCACAATGCCGGCACCAGCGCGGTGGATCTGTCCGGGTTCTACCTGACCGACCGCCTGACCAATGCGGTGACGTCGATGTTCCGCATCCCCTCCGGCTACCCGATCCCGCCGGGAGGATTCCTCCGGGTGTGGGCCGACAATGAGTCGTCCCAGAACCGGCCCGGGGTCTCCGATCTCCATGTGGACTTCTCCCTTGCCCGGGATGGCGAGTCGGTCGGCCTGTTCGATCCCCGCGGGGTGCTGGTCGATGCGATCGTCTTCGGGGCGCAGACCAACGACGTCTCCCTGGGCCGGTTCCCCGACGGTGGGCCCGCCCCGTTCTACGCCATGGAGGTGCCGACGCCGGGTCAGCCCAATGTGCTGGCCGGAGGCAACCGGCCGCCGGTCATCGCACCGCTGGCCCCGATCAGCGTGCCGGAGCAGGAACCGGTGGTGTTCACGGTTTCCGCCGTGGATCCGGATGCAGGTCAGCAGGTCCGTTTTTCGCTCGGTGCCGATGCCCCGGCCGGCGCGGTCATCGATCCGGTGAGCGGCCGCTTCGAGTGGTCGACCTCGGAGACCGACGGACCCGGGGTCTACGCCTTCCTCGTCCGCGCCTCGGACAACGGCACCCCGGTGCGTACCGGTCAGGTCCGGGTGCAGGTGACGGTGCGTGAGGTGAACCGGTCCCCGGTTGTCCCGAACGAGGTGCTGGCAGAGGCCCGCGAAGGGGTCGAATTCCGTACCCGGCTCGAGGCGACGGATCCGGACCGTCCGGAACAGGGCCTGCGCTTCGAGCTTGTCGGCCCGGCGCCGGCAGGCCTGAGCCTTGCGGCCGACGGTCAGGTGGCCTGGGTTCCCGACGAGAGTTCCGGTGGCTCGACCGTGACGGTCGCCTATCGCGTCGTGGATGACGGGGTTCCGGCCCTCGCTTCCGAAGGTTCGCTGCGCGTCCGTGTGCTCGAGATCGACAACGTGCCCCGCTTCGATCCACCGGCCCCGCAGTCCCTCACCGAGGGCAAGGCCTGGACACTGGTCCTCTCGGCGTCCGATCCCGAGGGCACGCCCGTGCGCTTCCGCGTGGACGGCCCGGCGCCGGAGGGCTTCGTGCTCGATCCTCAGACGGGCGTGGCGTCCTGGACGCCGACCGAGTCCCAGGGGCCGGCCAGCGTGGTGGTCCTGATCCGGGCCTTCGACAGCTCGCCCGAGCCGCAGTCCACCGTGCGGGAACTCCTGCTGGAGGTGGCCGAGGTGAACGAACCCCCGATCCTCGAGCCCATCGCCCCGGTGACGGTGGAGGAGGGGCGCCTGGTGTCCTTCACCGCCCGGGCCTCCGATCCCGACCTGCCGGCCCAGACGCTTCGATTCTCGCTGGAGCCGGGCGCCCCGGCGGGCGCGGCCATCGATCCGGTCAGCGGCCGCATCCAGTGGACGCCTGAGGACGACACCGGCGGATCCGTCCAGTCGATCACCGTGCGGGTGACCGACGACGGTGCTGGAAACCTCGGTGCCACCCGTCGCTTCGAGGTCACCGTGCGGCCGAGGTTCCAGGTGGTGTTCTCCGAAATTCTACGGCGCTCGACGCCGGCCGGAGGCGAGTTCATCGAGCTCTTCAACCGCTCGTCCCGGACCGCCTGGGATCTCTCCGGCCTGCGCCTCGTCGGCAGCAACCTCAGCGTCACCTTCCCGTCCGGCACCCTGGCGGCCCCGGGATCACGCCTGCTGGTGGTCGCCAATCGCGCCCGGATGGCCGAGGTGTTCGGCCTCTTCCCCGGCGTGGTGGGCGAATGGACCGGCACGCTGGGCCTGGTGGCCGATTCGCTGCGGTTGGTCCGCCCGGCCGCCGCGGGCGGGCCCGAGGAGGTGCTCGACCGCGTGGACTACGACGGACTGGCCCCATGGCCGTCCGGCACGCAGGGCCCCAACCGGTCGCTGCAGGTGGTCGATGCCCGGCAGGACCGCAATCGTCCCGGCAACTGGGCCGAGGCGGTGGCCTTCCAGGGCACCCGGCGCGTGATCGGGTTCACCGACACCTGGCGCTACCATCAGGACGGTGCGCCCGCCGGAGGCACCAACTGGGTGACCCCGGGCTACAACGACTCAGCCTGGCCGAGCGGTGGAGGGTTGCTCTACGTCGAACCAACCGCACTGGCCACCAACAAGACGACCGCGCTGACGTTGGGTCAGCCGACCTTCTACTTCCGGCGCAAGGTCGCCATTCCGCCGCTCACCGCGGGCGTGACCGTGCGCTTCCGGGTGATGCTGGACGACGGGTATGTGCTCTGGGTCAACGGCCGGCGGGCGCACGTGCTGGGCATGCCCGAGGGCGAGATCACCCACGACACCTTCGCCAACCGGACGGTGGGCGATGCGGCCATCGAGGGCCCCTTCACCCTGCCGTCCGACCTCCTCGTGCCCGGGGAGAACACCTTCGCCGTCGAGGTGCACCAGGTGAACGCGGGCAGCTCG
>JBIKMQ010000029.1:0-10009 GCA_044359215.1 Candidatus Chromulinivoraceae bacterium | reverse complement strand
GCCGAGCTGCACTGGGATGGCCAGGTCTTCCGGTATCGCGCGACCTCCGGGGAAGCCCAAGCCACGGTGCTCACGCCGGAACCGGTGGCCGGCCTCCGGTCGACGGCGACCCGCGCCGGGTTCCGGCTCTTCGAGCGCGGCGTGGCGGTGACCTGGTCGGCCCGGCGTCCGGAATGGGCAACCGGCAGCGCCCTCGGCCGAAAAGTGGAGGAGGATTCGCAACGGTGGGAGTCGCAGGTGTGGACGGAGTTCTTCGATGCGGTGCGGGAGCAGCATGGTGCCCGCCCCGGCCTGGAGTTCTTCAAGCCGGACGCGATGTCGGGCGAGTGGCCCTGCGAGCTGTGGCAGGTGGTCTATCACCACAGCCCCCGGGCCGTCAGCGTGCTGCATGGCCAGTACCAGTACCTCGGCGGAGCCCACGGCCGGCGTCACGTGTCCTCCGCCACGGTCATCGGGGGGCCAAGCGGCGTGGAGTGGCTCGATTTCGGCGCGCTCTTCACCCGGCCCCGAGTGTGGCACGCGGAGGTGCGCCGGCGGCTGCTGGAGGAGTTGCGCCGGCAGGGCGCGTCGTGGGCTCAAACCGAAGGGCCGCCCCAGGTCGTGGTGGACCTCCAGGGCAACCTGCTGACGCTGGGCGAGGAGGAACTCGACACCCTTCGGTTCACCGCCTCGTCGGCCGGCGTGTTCGTGCACTTCGAGGAGTACGAGGCCGGCTCCTATGCCGAGGGCGACTACGTGGTGCATTTGCCGTGGGCCAGCCTCGCCCCCTGGGTGCGTCCAGAGGTCGTGGCAGCCTTCACCTCGACTCCGGGCACCCCGGCGATCCCGGAAAACCCGGGCGCCCCGATGCCCGAGGTCGGTCCCAAACATCGTCCCAAGACGGCCGCAGACCGTTGAACCACCAGGCGCCGGCACGGGCGCTGGCACGGGCGTCGTTGCGGCTTGTCACGTCGGCGACGGTGATCTGCGGCGGAAGGCGGGGAATGCGCTCCCGATGGCGCGGGGAAGGAGTCGATGACCTGGGGGGGACGGAATGGCACCGATCGGGCGCTTGAAACCCGGTGGCGGATCAGGGTCTCCTCTGGCCACTCCCATGCCTGCCTGTCCTGCCTTCCAGGTCGTCGCCACGGCCGCGATGCCCGAACCCTCCAGCGTCAAGGGACGCACGTCGTCGCCCCGGGGACCGGCCGCGCCCATCGGGCCAGCCCCAGGGGGGTGGTGGCGGCGGCTGGGGCCGGGGTGGTGGCTCCCCTGCCTCGTGGCCGGGTGGTTGCACGGCAACCTCTTGGCCGATGGTCCGGCGGACAACCTTCCGGACCAGGTGCGGCGGGTGCCCCCGGCGGGCGTCGTGATCCCGGAGGCGGTGCGCGCGGAACTGGCCGCCGGCGCGGAATCCCTCGGGCGCGAGTTGGCGGCGGCCCGGCAACGGGCGGCCGGGAATGCACGGAGCTTGAGCCGCCTGGCCGATGCGGCCGTGCTGCACAAGGCGGTCGACTGGGCCGTGCGGCACCAGGAGTTCTTCAAGACCAACGAGTTCGAGGCGGCGCGCCTGCAATTGAAGGCCGGCGCCCAGCGCCTGAAGTCGCTGGACCAGGGACAGGCCCCATGGATGGACCAGCCCGGGCCGACGGTCGGCGGCTACGTGTCGCGCATCGACGGCTCGGTCCAGCCCTTCGGCCTGGTGATCCCCAAGGGATGGCGGGCCGATTCCGGACGGAAATGGCGGCTGGATTTCTGGTTCCACGGGCGGGGTGAGACCCTCAGCGAGCTGGCCTTCGTCGCCGACCGGATGAAGAACCCCGGTGAATTCGCGCCGGCCGACGCCTTCGTGCTGCACCTCTACGGGCGCTATTGCAACGGGAGCCGCTTCGCCGGGGAGACCGATTTCTGGGAGGCGCTCGAGGAGGTGCAGCGGCGCTACCCCATCGACGAGGATCGTCTGGTGGTCCGGGGATTCTCGCTCGGCGGCGCCTCGGCCTGGCATTTCGCGGTGCACCACGCCTGGCGATGGGCCGCCGCGGCCCCGGGCGCCGGCTTCAGCGAGACGGCCGAGTTCCTGCGGGTCTTCCAGCAGGAGCAGCTCCGGCCGGCCATTTGGGAGCAGAAGCTCTGGCGCCTGCACGACGCCACGGCCAATGCGCTGAACGTGGCGATGGTGCCGCTCATCGCCTACAGCGGCGAGGAGGACCGGCAAATCCAGGCCGCCGAGGCGATGCGCACGGCGCTGCGGGCCGAGGGCATGGACCTGACCCACCTCATCGGCCCGCGCACCGGCCACAAGTACGAGGCAGGCGCGAAGGCGGAACTGAACCGGCGAGTCGATGCGCTGGCCGCGCTCGGCCGGGTGCGCGTGCCGCAAGAGGTCCGGATGGTGACCCATTCGCTGCGCTACCCGCGCATGGCCTGGGTCACCGTGGACGCGTTGACCGAGCACTGGGAACCGGGCCGGGTGCTGGCCCGCTTGCCCGCAAACACCAGCGGCTCCCGCGGGGACAGGCTCCTGCGGATCGAGGCGGGCGGCGTGGAGGCGCTGACCCTCGAGTTCGGACCCGGGGAGGCCCCGTTCCCGGTGAATGAACCGGTGCAGGTGGCCTTCGAGGGACCGGGAAGCACCGTGACCCTGGACTCCACCCGGCCGGGGACGGACCGCTCCTGGAAGGCCAGCTTCCACCGGAAGAACGGGGTCTGGACCACCGGGCCCGACGTGTCTGCCGGCCTGCGCAAGCGCCACGGTCTGCAGGGCCCCATCGACGACGCCTTCATGGACTCCTTCCTGATGGTGATGCCGACGGGCACTCCCCTCAACCCCAAGGTCGGCGACTGGGTGAAGAGCGAGTCGTCACGGGCCCTCGAGCACTGGCGTCGGCACTACCGGGGCGATGCCCGCCAGAAGGCCGACCGGGACGTGTCCGAGGCGGACCTCCGCGACCATCACCTGGTGCTGTGGGGGGATCCATCGAGCAATGAACTGCTCGCGAAGATCGCCCCGTCGCTGCCCATCCGCTGGGAGAAGGACCGGATCGTGGTCGGGCGTCAGTCCTTCGCCACGGACACCCATGCGCCGATCCTGATCTTCCCGAACCCGCTCAACCCGTCGCGCTACGTTGTTCTCAACAGCGGCTTCACCTTCCGCGAGTACGACTACCTCAACAACGCCCGCCAGACGCCGAAGCTGCCGGACTGGGCCGTGATCGACCTGCGCCAGGCACCCAACGCCCGAACCCCGGGCGGCATCTCCGCCGCAGGATTCTTTGGCGAAGGCTGGGAACTGCGCTGACCCGCCAGGGCCAGGGCCTGGATGCCCCGGGCAACGAACCCTGGGCATCCAGGACGGCCTCGCTGGCCTTGCGGCGCGGGGGTGCGGGGCCACGCCCGGGGCCTCAGAGCAGGGTGCGCGCCTTGGCCAGGGCCTCGTCGAGCTTGCCGGCGTCCTTGCCGCCGCCCCGGGCTCCGTCGGGGCGACCGCCGCCCTTGCCGCCGACGATGGGGGCGATGGTCTGGATGAGCTTGCCGGCCTGCACCTTGGCGGTGAACTCCGGGGTGACCGCGGCGACCAGCGCCACCGCGCCGGCGGCGTGCCCGCCGAGCAGGATCACGCCGGAGAACTGCGACTTGAGCGCGTCGACGATGGTCTGGAGGGTGTCGCCGTCGGCCTCGCCCAGGTGGGCGATCAGGGCGGGCACCCCGTTCACCGTCTCGGACCGGGCCAGCAGGTCGCGGGCCTTGCCGGCGGCCTCGCGCTGGGCGGCGGCCTTGAGCGATTTCTCCAGGTCGCGGGCATGGGCCAGCAGGCCGTCGAGCTTCTTCTCCAGTTCGCCCAGCGGGCTGTTGAGCTTGCCCGCCAGGGACCGGATGAGCGCCTCGTCGGCGCGCGCCTTGTCGAGGGCCGGCAGGCCGGCGATGGCCTCGATGCGTCGGACTCCGGCGGCGACGGCCGACTCGGCCAGGATGCGGAACATCCCGAGTTCGCCCGTGGCCCGGGTGTGCGTGCCGCCGCAAAGTTCCATCGAGTAGCCGTCGAGCCGGGAAGCCCGGCCGCCGATCTGCACCACGCGCACCACGTCGCCGTACTTGTCGCCGAAGAACTGCAGAACGTCCTTGCGATGCTTCACCTCGGCATGCGGCACCTCGACCCAGCCCACGGGGGCGTTCTCGAGGATGCGTTCGTTGACCAGGCGCTCGATGTCCGAGATCTGCCGGGGCGTGAGCGCGGCGCTGTTGAAGTCGAAGGTGAGCTTCTCCGGGGTGACGTTGGAGCCCTTCTGCGACGCCTCCTGGCTGGCGACCTCGTGCAGGGCCCAGTGCAGCAGGTGGGTGACCGTGTGGTGCCGCTCGATGGCGTGGCGCCGGGCCGCATCGACGCGCAGCGTCACCTGGGCGCCCACCACCGGAGCCTCGTCGGCGCCCTCGATGAAGTGCAGCCAGACATTGCCCGACTTCTGGGTGTTGGACACGCGCCAGAGCTGGCCCGATCCGGTGATCTCGGCCGTGTCGCCGACCTGCCCGCCCATCTCGGCATAGCAGGCCGAGGCGTCGAGGATGACGGCCGTGCGGTCCTTGAGCCCCACGACCTCGAGCACCGTCGCCCCGGTCTCGAGGTGGTCGTAGCCGAGGAATCGCGTCGCGGACTTGGTCTCGATCTGGGACAACTCGATCACCTGCTTTTTCTGCGAGGCGCGCGCCCGGGCCCGCTGCTCCTCCATCAGAGCCTCGAAGCCGGCGCGGTCGACCGAGAGCCCCCGCTCGCGGGCCATGAGTTCGGTGAGATCCAGCGGGAAGCCCTGCTCGTCGTAGAGACGGAAGGCGAACGCCCCCGAGATCTGCGCCAGGCCGGCCTGCGAGGCCTCCTTCTCGAACAACTCGATGCCGCGGTCGAGGGTGCGGTTGAAGGCCTCCTCCTCGAGGCGCAGCACATCCTGCACCTGCGCCTTGCGCGCGCGGATCTCCGGGAAGACATCGCCCATGGTGCGGGCCAGTACGTCGACGAGCTTGAAGAAGAACGGCTCGCGGAAGCCCAGGGCCCGGCCGTAGCGCACCGCCCGGCGCAGGATGCGGCGCAGCACGTAGTTGCGGTCGCTGTTGCCCGGCTGGATGCCGTCGGCGATGGCGAAACTCAAGGTCCGGATGTGGTCGGCGATGACCCGGAAGGCCACGTCGACCTTCTCCTGCTCGGTGTCGCCGGTGCTGCCCGCCCGCGGCAGCGTGGAGGTGTACTTCCGCCCGCTGAGCTGCTCGATCTCGTCGAAGATGGGCCGGAAGATGTCGGTCTCGTAGTTGGAGATCTTCGCGTTGCGGAAGTCGGTCAGCCCGCGCGTGCCCTGGATGATGGAGGTGACCCGCTCGAAGCCCATGCCGGTGTCGACATGCTGGGCCGGCAGCGGCGTGAAGGTGCCGTCGGGGTTGGCGTTGTACTGGATGAAGACGTTGTTCCAGATCTCGATGCAACGGGCGTCGGAGCCGTTGACCAGCGTGGCCCCCTCGGCCTGCTCCTCGGGCGAGGTCTCGCGGGGCCCGGGGCGCAGGTCGACGTGGATCTCGGTGCAGGGACCGCAGGGGCCGGTCTCGCCCATCATCCAGAAGTTGTCCTTCTTGCCGCCGTTGACGATGTGAACCTGCGGGTCGAGGCCCACCGAGCGGAACTTGGCCGCCCACAACTCCCAGGCCTCCTGGTCGCGCTCGGCCGGGTCGTTCTTGGCCGCGTTGGGCTGGTAGATGGTCGCGTAGACGCGCTGCGGCGGGAACTTCCAGACCTCGATCACCAGCTCCCAGGCCCAGTCGATGGCGTCCTTCTTGAAGTAGTCGCCGAAGGACCAGTTGCCCAGCATCTCGAAGAAGGTGTGGTGGTAGGTGTCCAGTCCCACGTCATCGAGGTCGTTGTGCTTGCCGCCGGCGCGGATGCACTTCTGGGTGTCGGCCGCGCGGGTGTCGAGCGACGGGATGGACCCGGCCCACTTGGAGACGTCGGCCTTGCGCTCGCCGAGGAAGATCGGCACGAACTGGTTCATGCCGGCGTTGGTGAACAGCAGGTTGGGGCTGTCCGGCATGAGGCTGGAGCTGGGGACGATCGTGTGCTGCTTGGACCGGAAGAAGTCCAAGAACGACTGGCGGATCTGGGCGGACGTCATGGTGGGCGGCCCCCGGCGGTGAACCCACCCCGGAAACCGGCCGCGCAGCATAGGGATGGGGCGGGAAAATAGGAAGATCGCTCTTGGGTTCACGCCGGGCGCCCCGTGGCAAGCTCACGGACCCCGGGGAGCCGCAAGAGCCGCCCCGGGACGCCCCAAGCCGCGCCAGAAACCCGGCCCGGCCGGCCGGAGGGGCTCTGGGGGTGACTTCGGTTCAGGCGCACTTGGCCTTGCATGGAACGCCCGGGGCCGGCCGAATCGCCCGGACATGACTCGACGCGCCGTCCCGTTCGCCGTCCCCGCCGTCCTGGGCTGGTTGGCCTGCGGCTGCAGCCAACTCGGCGGACCCTCCCTGCCCTTCATCGCGCCCCGGGTCACCGGGACGGTGGTCGACGCGACCACCGGCGAGCCTGTCCCCAGGGCCACCGTGGGACGCACCCTGTGGACCCACCGGCACCCCACCGGGGGCTTTCTCAAGGGAGCCGAGGAACTGGTCCTGCGGCAGGACTTCGCCACCACCGACGCCGACGGGCGCTTCACCCTGCCCGAACAGCGCGTCGCCCTGCTCTTCTCGCTGGGCGAAACCCGCCCCAACCTGAGGCTGGCGGTGAGCCACGCACGCCACCATCCATGGACCACCAACTACCCCATCGCCGCCCTGAAGGACGATCCGGCGCGACCGGAACTGGAGGCCGGAACCGTGCCGATCGAGCGTAAACGGTGATTCGATACCGTTATCGTCTCTCATCCACTCAATCGCTCTCCCCTCCATACCATCCGCGCCGACCTGCCGATGAACTCCCGACCGGAACCTGCCACGCCGCGCAGCCTGTCCCCACGATGCCGGCGGTCCGCGTGCCGATCGGAGCGGGCAAGGCGGGCCTGGGCATGGTCGCTGGGGTGGCTGCTGGCGATTCTGGCGGTCTTGGGGACGGGCTCGATCGTCGGCCAAGGCGGCCTGAGGGCGGCAGAGGCCGGACGTACGGACCCAAACCCAAGCCGGGCTGCCAACCAGGCCCCAAGCCGGGCCCCCAATCTGGTCGTGATCCTGGCCGATGACCTGGGGTTCTCGGACCTGGGCTGTTATGGCGGGGAGATTCCGACGCCCCACCTGGACCGCCTGGCCGCAGGGGGGCTTCGGTACACGCAGTTCTACAACACGGCCCGCTGCTGGCCGTCGCGGGCGGCGGCGCTCACGGGGTTCTACGCCCAGCAGGTGCGGCGCGACACGGTGCCCGGGGTCGCCAGCGGGGGCGGCGGGGTGCGACCGGCCTGGGCCCGGCTGCTGCCGTCCTACCTGCGGGAACGGGGGTACCGCTCCTACCACTCCGGCAAATGGCACGTGGACGGCCAGCCGCTGGGCCAGGGGTTCGACCGGTCCTACCGGCTGGACGACCATGACCGCCACTTCGCCCCCCGGCTGCATTTCGAAGACGACCTGCCCTTGAAGGCTGTCCCCGCCGGCGGGGACTACTATTCGACCACGGCCATCGCCGATCATGCGATCCGCTGCCTGCGGGACCATGCAGAGCGGCACGCCGACCGCCCCTTCTTCAGCTTCGTGGCCTTCACGGCCCCGCATTTCCCGGTGCAGGCGCCCGCGGCGGATGTCGCGCGCCACCGGGAACGGTACCTGGGCGGATGGGATATCCTCCGGGGCGAGCGCTGGAGCCGGATCCGGTCCCTGGGGCTGGTGACGGGCAGCCTGGCGTCGATCGAGCGCGAAATCGGCCCGCCGTACGCCTTCCCGGAGGCGATCCGGGCCCTTGGTCCCGACGAGGTGAACCGGCCGCTGGCGTGGGAATCCCTGTCGGCCGGCCAACGACGCTTCCAGGCCGACAAGATGGCGGTGCACGCCGCGATGGTGGACCGGATGGACCAGGAGATCGGGCGGATCGTGGGCCAACTCAAGGCCATGGGGAGCCTCGAGGACACGCTGCTGCTGTTCCTGTCGGACAACGGGGCCAGCGCCGAGATCATGGTGCGCGGGGACGGTCACCATTCCGATGCCCTCTGCGGCACGGGCGCGACCTTCCTGAGCATCGGACCCGGATGGTCATCGCTGGCCAACACGCCGTTCCGACGTCACAAGACCTGGGTCCACGAGGGCGGCATTTCCACCCCGTTGATCGTCCACTGGCCCAAGGGCATCCCGGATCGCGGCACCCTCCGGACCACACCGGGCCATCTGGTGGACCTCGTGCCCACGGCGCTCGAGTTGGCCGGCCTGGACTGGCCGCCGAAGGCCCCGCCGGCGGGCATGCCCCGGCCGCCCGGCCGCAGCCTCGCGCCCACCTTCGCCAAGAACACCGACCTCCAGCGGGCCGAACCCCTCTGGTGGCAGCACGAAGGCAACCGGGCGCTGCGGGACGGCGACTGGAAGATCGTCGCCGCCGGCACCAACGCGGCCTGGGAACTCTACGACCTGACCAGCGACCGCTCCGAGACCACCAACCTGGCAACGCGACATCCCGAGCGCGTGCAACGCATGGCGCAGGCGTGGGAGACGATGACCACCGCCCATGCCGCCACGGCCCGCGCGGTGGCCTCCCACCCCTTCGTGCCCGCCTGGAAGCATTCGGGCTCGTTGTTCATCCTGACCACCCCCGACGGGGCCGACCTGCCGGCGGGCACGACGCTGGAGTCGTTCCCGCTGCTGGTCCGGCTGGAGCGTCCGTGGTTCGACTTCGCCCAGGCCCGTCCGGGAGGGGAGGACCTCCGGTTCTCCACGCCGGCCGGGGAGCCGCTGGAGTTCGAGATCGAGTCGTGGGACCCCGGGGCGGGTACGGCGACCGTCTGGGTGCGCATCCCGCGGATCCGGGGCCAGGAGCGCCAGGAATTGCGGGTCCACTGGGGGCACCCGACGGCGGCCTCCGGGTCGCGCGGAGAGGCGGTCTTCCGGCGGACCGACGGTCACCTCGGGGTTTGGCACCTGGGCGACTCCGTGCGGGATTCCAGCGGGACGTTGGCATCGGAAGACCGGGGCACCGCACCGGCGGCCGGGGTGATCGGCACGGCGCGGCGGTTCCGGGAAGGTGCCGGCGTCTTCGGCGGGGCCACCTCGGACCGGTATCCCGCCGGAGCTTCGCCCCACACCTCCCAGGCCTGGTTCCGGGCCGAACGGCCCAATGGGCGCCTGCTGGGCTGGGGCAACGAGCAACCCCAGGGCAAGGTGGTGCTCCAGTACGCCAGCCCTCCCCAGGTGCGGTTGGACTGCTACTTCTCCGGGGCCAACGTGTCCACCCGGAAGCCTGTCCCCAGCCAGGAATGGCACCAGGTGGTCCACACCTGGGAACCCGGCCGATCGCTGGTCTATATCGATGGCGTGCTGGCCGGGATGTCCACCAACCGGGGCGCCCCGCTGAACGTGCGACAACCCGCCCGGTTGTGGATCGGCGGGTGGTATGACCACTTCGATTTTGATGGCGTTATCGATGAAGCCAGGGTTTCAAACCGGGTTCGAAGCCCGGAATGGATCCGATTCGAGTACGAGAACCAGAAACCTCTGCAAACCGCCGTGGGCCCGCTGGTGTCCCCGGGGCGCGAGTTCGGCGTCTCCATCGCCGGAGCGGAACGGGACCCCGAGGGACAGGCTCCTCAGGCCAAGGGACAGGCTCGGGTGGCGGAGGGACAGGCTCTGGAGTTCGAGGCCCGGGCGGGGGGAGCCCAACGGGTGTGGTGGACGCTTCAGGGGGCGGACGGGCGGGCGGCGGTGGTGGCGGTGAACCGCTTCCGCCACCGGTTGGAGGCCGGCCGGTTCTCCGGCGACCAGACCGTGACGCTGACCTTCCACGCGGCCTATCCGGAGGGCGTCCAGAGCCGGGCGATCCCGGTGTCGCTCGTCGAATCCATCCCGGATCCGGCACCCCGGGGTTGGGTTTCCG
>JBIKMQ010000534.1:0-2715 GCA_044359215.1 Candidatus Chromulinivoraceae bacterium | reverse complement strand
AATCCCCCACCTTGAGGCCGTAGCGGCGCATCGTGTCCGCGCCCATCAGGCAGGAGTTTCGGTCGCGCACCCAGGCCTCGTAGGTGCCCTCGAGGATCTTGCCCTCGAGGATGAGTTCGCGGAAGCGGGCCGGATCGACGGCGAACTGGGCCCAGCTGGTGACGGTCTCATCCCGGAAGAGGCCGCCGAAGTAGGTGAAGGGCGAGACCTGCCGCACGCCGGGAAGCTTCTCGATGGTGGTGATCTGCCGTGCCGGCAGGGGCTGGGCCAGCGACACCTTGTTCCGGGCGATGATGCGGAAGGAGGCCGACTCGCTCTCCGGCGGCACGGTCAGCTCGCGCTGCAGCGTCATCAGGGTGACGAGCAGGGCGCAACTGATGGCCACGCTGAGGACGGTGAGGAGCGCCCGCCGCCCGTTGCGCAGGGCGTTCTTCAGCACGAATCCCGGGATGCTGATGCCCGGGGCGCGGTGACGCCCGCGAGGGGTCGCCGCCGGCTGCGGATGGCCCCCGGCGTCGCTCATGCCACGAACTCGCCCTTCTCGAGGTGGAGGCTGCGGGTGCCGTAGGCGGCGGCCTTGGGATCGTGCGTGACCATGACCACGGTCTTGCCGGCCTCCCGGGCCAGCGACTGCAGGATGCCGAGCACATCGGCCGCCGACTTCGAGTCGAGGTTGCCCGTGGGCTCGTCGGCGATGATGAGGGCCGGGTCGGTGGCGATGGCCCGGGCGATGGCCACGCGCTGCTGCTGGCCGCCGGACATCTGGTCGGGCCGGTGGTGTCCGCGGTCGGCCAGGCCCACCAGGTCGAGGGACGTCTCGACCTGACGCCGCCGCTCGGCCCGGGACAGGGCCGTGAGCAACAGCGGCAGCTCGACGTTCTCGAAGGCCGTCAGCACCGGGATGAGGTTGAAGCTCTGGAAGACGAAGCCGACGTTCTGGTTGCGCCAGTCGGCCAACTCGGACTCGTTGAGGCCGGCGACATTGACGCCCTGCACCTCCACCGTGCCCCGGGTTGCCGTGTCGATGCCGGCCAGGATGTGGAGCAGCGTGGACTTGCCCGAACCCGAGGGCCCCATGAGCACCACGAACTCGCCGGGGGAGATGTCGAGCGAGACGCCGTTGAGGGCCGTCACGTCGATGTCGCCCTGGCGGTAGATCTTGAACAGGTCGCGGATCCGGACGATCGGTTGGCGAGGGCTCTCCGTCATGGGGGGCGTCCGGAGGCGAATCCGGTGGTTCTTGTGGCGGCGGGACGCGGCGGGTTTGGACGGCTCAGGCGCTGAAGCTCTCGCCGCAGGAGCAGCTCGTGGCCGCATTGGGGTTCTTGACCTTGAAGCCACCCTCCTGCAGGGCCTCCACATAATCCAGTTCGCTGCCCGTCACATAAAGGGCGCTCTTGGGATCCACCACCACGCGAACGCCGGCACTCTCGACGAGGATGTCGCGGTTCTGCGGCTTGTCCTGCAGGTCCATCTTGTACTGGAGGCCGGAACACCCGCCCCCGACGACGGACACCCGCAGCACGCCCTGGGGTCGCCCCTGCTTGGTCAGCAATCCGGACACCTTGCGGCCGGCGCTGTCGGTGAGCTTGATCAACCGCTCGTCGCCCACGCGGAAGGAGGGTTGCTGGCTGGCGGCGGCTCCGATTTTTCCTGCGATCATCGTGTGGGGCCAAGCTACGAACGGACCCCGGCCAAGTCAACGAAGCCACCGGACCCCGCCACGAGATCACCCTGGCCATCCACTGAGCCGTGCATGCCCTGGGAGAAGACCCGGGATCATCTAGGATTTCCCGCAAGAACCGCCCCGTTGCCGGCGAATCCTCTGGCAGGATGACCGAGCCGATCGACCACGACAGCCCCTGGAAGGAGGCCCTCGACCAGTTCCTGCGACCGTTCCTGGAGCTGACCTTCCCACGGATCGCCGCGCTCATCGACTGGACGGCTCAACCCGCCTCGCTGGAACAGGAGTTCCGCGCCCTCGTCCCCGACGCCGTCAGCGGTCCGCTGCGCACCGACAAACTGGTCCACGTCCGCAGGCTCGATGGCGCCGAGCAGTGGCTGCTCATCCACTTCGAGGTCCAGATGCAGCGCGATGCCGACCTGCCCCGGCGCCTCTACGACTACCAGCACCGCATCCGCCAACGCCACACCGTGCCGTTGATCACCCTCGCCATTCTCGGCGACCCCCACCGCGCCTGGCGCCCAGACACCTACCGCGTGGAGTTCGCCGGCTGCCACCTCGAGTTCCGCTACCTCGTCTGCAAGCTCATCGACTTCCAGAACCAGCTCGACCTGCCCCATCACCGGAACAACCGCGCCCTGTTCCTCATCGCCGCCCACCTCGCCACCCAGCGCCACCGACGCCAGCCCAAGCGCCTCTACGTCCTGCGCCTGGAACTGACCGTGCGCCTGCTCGACGCCGGGTACGCGGAAGACGAGATCTGGAAACTCCTGCGCCTGATCGACTGGTTGATGCCCCTGCCCGACGAGCTTATGGTCCCTTTCCGAGAGAACCTCCACCAACTCCAACACCCCAACCGCATGCCCTACGTCACCAGCTTCGAACGCCTCAGCCGACAAGAAGGCCGACAAGAAGGTCGCCAAGAGGGGATTCTGGAGAAAGCCCGCGAATCGATCGTGGAAGTGCTTGAAACCCGCTTCGGCGAGATCCCCTTCTCCATCCGGGAACGTGTCAACGCCCTGGGTGACGAA
>JBIKMQ010000535.1:0-2715 GCA_044359215.1 Candidatus Chromulinivoraceae bacterium | reverse complement strand
TCGGCGTTGAAGGCGTCGATGACCCAGTCGCGCCACAGCCACATGAAACGCACGCCGTCGAAGTGGTAGCCGCTGGTGTCGGCATACCGGGCGAGGTCCAGCCAGTTCTGGCCCACGCGCTCGCCGTAGTGGCGCGAGTCCATCAGGCGGTCGACCAGGCGCTCGTAGGCGTCGGGGCGCTTGTCGGCGAGGAAGGCGTCGACCTCCTCGACCGTGGGCGGCAGGCCGGTGAGGTCGAGGGTCACCCGCCGCTGCAGGCTCGCCGGGTCGGCCTCCGGGTTGGGCTTCAGGCCCTCGGCCTCCAACCGCGCCAGCACGAAGGTGTCGAGGGCGTTGCGGGGCCACTTGCCGTCCTTGACGCGGGGAAGCTCCGGCGTGGTGGGAGCGATGAAGGACCAGTGCTGCTGCCAGCGGGCTCCCTGCCGGACCCACGCCTGGAGAAGCTCGATCTGGGCCGGGGAGAGGGGTTTGCCGTGCTCGGGCGGCGGCATGATCTCGTCCGGGTCCTTGGAGAGGATGCGCTCCACCAGCGTGCCCCCCTCGGGTTTGCCGGCCACCAGCGCGGCGCGGCCCGACTTGAGCGTGCGGAAGGCGTCCTCCTCGCGGTCGAGGCGCAGGCCCGCCTTGCGCTTGCCCTCATCGGGCCCGTGGCAGGCAAAGCAGTGGTCCGAAAGGATGGGCCGGATCTGGCGGTTGAAGTCGACCTGGGCCGCCGGACGGGCGGTGTCGGCCGCCGCCGCGGCCCATGTCCACAGGCACAGAAGCTCAAGGAGGACGCCCGTTGCCACGGCCCTGGGGAAGCGGGCGGCATGTCGCACGATGGCCAAGCAGAGGATCACGTTGCCGATCTTGCTCCACGGCGGAAGGTCCAGCAACCCCCGAGGCGTCCCGGGCCTCAGGGGCAACCCGCGGAGACCCTTCGGCGGCTTTGGGGTTGTCGGACCCGCCTGCCGGGATCGAAGGTCCCGGCGTGGACACCGAACCGATCGGCTTCCGTCCCCGCCCCGCACCGTCACCGGAAGCCGGGGCGGTCACCGGGCTGCGGGTCGAGGGCATGGACTGCGGCAACTGCGCCCGCGCGGTCACCGAGGCGCTCCGCTCGGTGGAGGGCGTCTCGAGGGCCGCCGTGGACCTGCACGCTGGACGGGCCCGGGTCCACTGGCTGACGGGCCGGACGGTCGATCCGGCCCGGCTGATCAGCGCGGTGGAGAAGGCCGGGTACCGGGCCCATCCGGAGGAACCCTCCGGCGACCCGTCGCCTGCCCCGCCGGGGGCCGCACCGGCCGGATCCGCGCCGGGAACCGGCACCCCCAAAACAACGGCCAATCCCTGGTCGACGGCCCTCTGGCTGGGGGGACCGGCGACGTTGTTGCTGTTGGCGGGCGATTGGCTCGCAGGATGGGGCATGCACCGGGGATTCCAGGCCGTGGCGCTGATCCTGGCCACCGTGGTCCAGGCGGGCGTGGGGTGGCGGTTCTATCGCGGGGCCTGGCGTCAGGCGCGGGTGGGCCGCTCGAACATGGACACCTTGGTGTCGCTGGGGTCGTCCACCGCCTACCTCTGGAGTCTGTGGCTGTTCTTCACCCAACCGCACGCGCACCTCTTCTTCGCCGAGTCGGTGAGCATCCTGACCCTCATCAGCCTGGGCCATGCCCTCGAAGCGCGCATGGGTGCCAAGGCGGGCGATGCGCTGAAGGCACTCATGGCCCTGGTCCCGGCGACGGCCCATCGTCTGGATGCCGAGGGGCGCGAATCCGAGGTGCCTGTGGGTGCCCTTCAACCTGGAGACCGCCTGCGCATGCGACCGGGCGACCAGGTGCCGGTGGACGCCGTGGTGCTGGAGGGGGAATCGTCGGCCGACGAATCGCTGCTGACGGGCGAGGCCATGCCGGTCCGCAAGATCCCGGGTTCGGTGCTGCTGGCCGGTTCGACCCATGTCGAGGGCAGCCTGGTGGTGCGGGTGAGCGCCACGGGCGAACACACGGGCCTGGCGCGCATCGCGGCGGTGGTCGAGCGGGCGCAATCGAGCCGGGCCTCGGTGCAACGCCTGGCCGACCAGGTGAGTTCGGTCTTCGTGCCGGTGGTGGTCGTCATCGCCCTCCTCGCCGCGGTGGCCTGGGGATGGGTCCCGGCCACGTTGACCGCCTGGCAGACCGCCCTGGCCCCGTGGCTCTGGCACCCGCAATCCACCGGCTCCGCGATCGGCGACGCGGTCTCGGCCTTCTGCTCCGTGCTCATCGTGGCCTGTCCCTGCGCCATGGGGCTGGCCACGCCGGTGGCCCTGATGGCCGGCATCCACGCCGCGGCGCGTCGGGGCATCCTCATCCGGGACGCGGTGGCCCTGGAGAAGACCGGTCGCCTCTCGGCGCTGGCATTCGACAAGACGGGCACGCTCACCGCGGGGCATCCGACCCTCACGCGATGGATGGATTTGCGTCCGGAAGAGGCCCGCGACGTCCCGTTGCCGGAGTTGGCCGAGACAATGGCCGAGCGGTCCCGGCATCCGGTGTCGCGCGCCGTTGTCACGACCGCCCAGGCTCTCCGGAACCGCGGCTCCGTTCCTGGAACGGACCCGGGGCCGAACCCCCGGTCCACCGCACCCAGGCTGGCCTCCTGGCGCGAGTGGCGCGGCCAGGGCATCGAGGCGGTCGTGGCCGGGAGCGATGCGAGCCGCCCCCTGCGATTGGGCTCGCTCGGGTGGATGCGGGCGCTCGG
>JBIKMQ010000536.1:0-2715 GCA_044359215.1 Candidatus Chromulinivoraceae bacterium | reverse complement strand
AAGCGCATGAAGTTGATCGCGTGCTCCGGTTCGCCGGTGAAGCGCTTGCGCAGCTCGGGGTCCTGCGTGGCGACGCCGACCGGGCAGGTGTTGAGGTGGCAGACCCGCATCATGATGCAGCCCAGGGACACCAGCGGCGCGGTGGCGAAACCGAACTCCTCGGCGCCCAGCAGCGCGGCGATGACCACGTCCCGGCCCGTCTTCAGCTGCCCGTCGGTCTCGACCACGATGCGTGAGCGCAGGTTGTTGAGCACCAGGGTCTGGTGGGTCTCGGCCAGGCCGAGCTCCCAGGGGATGCCGGCGTGCTTGATGGAGGTCTGCGGCGAGGCGCCCGTGCCACCGTCATAGCCCGAGATGAGCACCACGTCGGCATGGGCCTTGGCGACGCCGGCCGCGATCGTGCCAACGCCCACCTCGGACACCAGCTTGACGCTGATCCGGGCATGGATGTTGGCGTTCTTGAGGTCGTGGATCAGCTCGGCAAGGTCCTCGATCGAGTAGATGTCGTGGTGCGGAGGCGGCGAGATGAGCCCGACGCCCGGGGTCGAGTGCCTGGTCTTGGCCACCCAGGGGTACACCTTGGTGCCGGGCAGCTGGCCGCCCTCGCCGGGCTTGGCCCCCTGCGCCATCTTGATCTGGAGTTCCTGGGCGTTGACCAGGTACTGGCTGGTCACGCCGAAGCGGCCGGAGGCCACCTGCTTGATGGCCGAGTTCTTCGAGTCGCCGTTGGGAAGCGGGATGAAGCGTTCGGGATCCTCGCCGCCCTCGCCCGTGTTGGACTTGCCGCCCAGGCGGTTCATGGCGATGGCCAGGGCCTCGTGGGCCTCCTTGGAGATGGAGCCGTAGCTCATCGCGCCGGTCTTGAAGCGCTTGACGATGGAGTCGACGGATTCGACCTCCTCGATCGGGATGGGCTGGCCTCCCTTGAAATCGAGCAGGCCGCGCAGCGTGGCCCAGTGCTTGAACTGTTCGTTGACCGCCTTCGAGTACTCCTGGAAGGCCTTGTAGTCGCCCGTGCGGACGGCCTTCTGGAGCTTGTGGACGGTGTCGGGATTGAACAGGTGATACTCACCCTCCCGGCGCCACTGGTAGCGGCCGCCGACCTCGAGCGTCGGGTTCTGCGACTTGCGGTCGGGGAAGGCCGAGCGGTGTCGGGTCTCGATGTCGCGGGCGATCTCCTCCATGCCGACGCCCTCGACGCGCGTGGGCGTCCAGGTGAAGTAGCGGTCGACCACGGCCTCGCTGATGCCCACGGCCTCGAAGATCTGGGCGCCACGGTACGACTGGATGGTCGAGATGCCCATCTTGGAGGCCACCTTGATGACGCCCTTGACGGCCGACTTGACGAAGTTCTTGTGGGCGGTCTTGGCGTCGACGTTGGTGAGCAGCCCCTGATGGATCATGTCGTCGATCGACTCGAAGGCCAGGTAGGGGTTGATCGCGCCGCAGCCGTAGCCGATGAGCAGCGAGAAGTGGTGGACTTCCCGGGGTTCGCCCGACTCAAGCACGAGGCCCACGCGCGTGCGGGTGCCCTCGCGGATGAGGTGGTGGTGCAGGCCGCTCACCGCCAGCAGCGCGGGGATGGCCGCGCTCTTGGCGCTGAGGCCCCGGTCGGAGAGGATGAGGATGTTGGCTCCGTCCTCGATGGCCCTGGAGGCCGCCTTGAACAGGTCCTTGAGCGCCTTCTCCAGTCCCTTGGCCCCCTTGTCCACCTTGTAGAGGATGGGGAGGGTGACCGACTTGTAGCCGGACTGGTTGATGCCCTTGAGCTTGGAGAGTTCCTCATTGGTGAGGACGGGGGACTTCAGCTCGATGAGGTGGCAGCTCTCGGGGGACGGCGCCAGCAGGTTGCGCTCGGAGCCGATGGTCGTGATGGCGCTCGTGACGATCTCCTCGCGGATGCAGTCGATCGGCGGGTTGGTGACCTGGGCGAAGAGCTGGTGGAAGTAGTTGTAGAGCAGCTGCGACTGGTTGGACAGCACCGCCAGGGGCGTGTCCGTGCCCATCGAGCCGATGGCCTCGACGCCGTCGCGGGCCATGGGGACCAGCAGCATGCGGAGGTCCTCGAAGGTGTATCCGAAGGCCTGCTGGCGCTGGAGAACGGTGGAGTGGCCGGGCTCGGCGAGGTGCTCGGGATCGGGCAGGCTGGACAGCTCGACGAGGTGCTGGTTGAGCCACTGGCGGTAGGGTTGCTCACCGGCGATCTGCTCCTTGATCTCGGCGTCGTCGACGATGCGGCCCAGGGCCGTGTCGATGTAGAACATGCGGCCGGGCTGCAGGCGGCCCTTCTGGGCGATGTTCTCCGGCGCGATGTCCAGCACGCCGACCTCGGACGCCATGATGACCTGGTCATCCTTGGTGACGTAGTAGCGGGAGGGGCGGAGGCCGTTGCGGTCGAGCGAGGCGCCGATGCGGATGCCGTCGGTGAAGGCGACGCAGGCCGGGCCATCCCATGGCTCCATCAGGCAGGAGTGATAGGCGTAGAACGCCTTCTTCTCGTCGCTCATGGACTCGTGATTGGCCCACGGCTCCGGGATCATCATCATCATCGCGTGCGGCAGCGACCGGCCGGCCAGCACCAGCAGCTCGAGCACGTTGTCGAACATCGCCGAGTCGCTGCCGTCGGGGTCGACGATGGGCAGGATCTTGCCGATGTCGTCGCCGAAGACGTCGGTCTGGAAGAGGGCCTCGCGGGCCCGCATCCAGTTGATGTTG